>CAJXHW010000009.1 GCA_913054565.1 uncultured Kordia sp.
GAAGAAAAAAACAAATAACCATTTAAAAACAAGCTTAATTATTTTGCTTGTTTTTTTAGTTATGATAATATCATATCATTATAACTAAATATTGTTGTGTATCCTTTTTCAATAAAATACTTTAAATCTGATTGACTGTTAGTAGTCACCAATACAAAATCACCTCCCCAAGCACCAAGACTTTTTACTGTTCCTCTATAGTCACTAAACAACTGTTCCTTAATAGTTGGTAGCTGCAAAACATCTGAAAGAATGACTTCATGTTGCTCTAATAATAGTTGAAACTCAAACAATGAATCACACTTCTGTAATGCTAAGGTTATAGTGTTTACTTTATCTTTAGCCGCATCAACTTTTGATGATGATACGTTTTGGTAATGTGATATCCCTTCTTTACTATTTTGCTTTTTATTTAAATACACAAAAAACAACTGGTCTTTAAATGATGGTTTAAAAACCGCTGTTGTAACTTTTGGCATAGAGTCCGAAAGCTGATACACCAAAGCACTAGCGCTTGTTGCACAAGCCAAGTCATAACCACTACCTTTAAATGAATTCCATAATAACTGGTAAGGATCTACATTTGCCCATTTAGCTATATTTGCAATTAATGTTGATGATGACCCCAAGCCGAACGCCCTAGAAAAAGTAAGCTTTGTAGTTACGTAAACGCCATCTGGTGTTTTTAAAAAAGTTGTGTTTAATTTTTGTGCAGCTAATAAAATATCTAATAAAATTCTTGATACGGGATTTGTAGTTTGTTGCCTTTTCAAATTGCTCAACTCAAATTCATCTTCATACCATACGTTATTGTCCTCATCAAAACTTTTCCAATGAAGTATATTAGGTATATTATTCTTTACTGTTAAATATTGCCCTTTAGTTGTTGGAAGTGCTAATGCTTTAGCTCCATCTAAAACTAAATATTCACCTGTTAATAATAACTTTCCGTGACTATAAAAAACTTTTGTAGACACGTTAACTAGCCCTTAATTGATGAAACATATTTACAACTTCACTATGAATTACTGTTTTCCCTTCAAAATGATTTGCAATCATATCTTTTTCATTAGTTGTTGCCCCCAATTGGTTTAATATATTCATCAAATGCATTTTCATATGCCCTTTTTGAATACCAGTTGTTGTCAATGATCGTAGCGCCGCAAAATTTTGCGCTAATCCTGCTACGGCTACAATTTGCATCAACTCTTTGGCAGATGGTTTTTCTAACATTTCTAAAGCTAATTTTACAAGCGGATGTAAATTAGTCAACCCTCCTACTGTTCCTAATGCTAGAGGAAGTTCAATCCAAAATTTAAAAACCCCATTCTCTACAGAAGCATGTGTTAAGCTACTATACTGGCCAGCTCTTGCAGCATAAGCATGTACACCCGCCTCTACCGCTCTAAAATCATTACCCGTTGCTAATATTACAGCATCAATACCATTCATAATACCTTTATTATGAGTCACAGCTCTATAAGGCTCTATCTGGGCAATTTCAACTGCTTTGACAAACTTATTCGCAAATTCTTCTGGCGCAATATTTTTATCTTCATTAAGCTCTTCCACTAAACAAGACACCTCAGCTCTGACTATACACTCTGGCACATAATTAGATAAAATACTCATAATTACATCAACCTTCTTTTCTTTTTCTGAAAAGGAACTATAGATCTGAGCTTCAGACTTAAATGTTTTTGCAAACTGCTCTAAACATGAATTTATAAAGTTAGCTCCCATTGCATCTAATGTTTCAAAAGAACAATGTAATTGAAAGTAGTTGTCTAAAGCCTTTGTTTTATCAATTAATTTAATATCCAAAATACCACCGCCACGTTTTTTCATGTTGGTTGTAATTGCAGCAGTATCCTCAATTAACTTTGGTTTTATAGCAGCAAAAAATTCTTGTAATTTATCTTTATCACCATAGTACATAAAATGTACTTGACCAACCTTTGTTGTAGAAATTACCTCTGCTTTAAAACCACCTCTATCAAGCCAAAATTTTGCAGCCTTACTTGCCGCTGCCACAACAGAACTTTCCTCAATTGCCATAGGAACTGTATATAACCTATCATTAATCAAGAAGTTTGGTGCAACTCCAAACGGCAAATAGTAATTAGTTATTGTGTTTTCAATAAATTCATCATGAAGTTGCTGAAGTGCATCATCATCATTCCAATAACGCTTAATTAAAGCCTCGGCATTTGAGTTATCTTTAAAAAAAGTAGCAACAACCCATGCAACTTTTTCGTTTTTGGTAAGCTTAGAAAATCCTTTTATAGGTTTTATCATGATTTGCAATATAATATATGTGCACAAATATACTATAAATGCTATTATTTAACAGTCTACATAAGTTTTAGATTCATTTGATTTTGCTATATTGTCGGCTATTAAAAATCAATTTATTCAAGACCTGGTAATAAACATGAAAAAACTTACTTTTTTTATAGCACTATTTACTGCATCTATCTCTATTATAAATGCACAAAAAAAACAAGTTACTCTAGAAGAAATATGGGGTGGTGAATTCCGTGGTGAATATATGGATGCATTGCAGTCTATGAAAGATGGTGAACATTATTCTGTTCTGGATTTCAACAAGGCCTCAAGAAGCACGTCTGTAAACAAATATAGCTATAAAACGCTTCAAAAAACCGCAACACTTGTAGATTCAAAAGATATTAAAGATATTTCCTATTTTAGTAATTATGCGTTTAGTAGTGATGAATCTCAATTATTATTAGCTACAGATATTACTCCTGTTTTTCGTCATTCTACATTAGGTAAATATTACATCTATAATATTAAAACAAAAACAACAAGGCTAGTTTCTGAACAAAAAATACAAGAACCAACCTTTTCTCCTGACGGAACAAAAGTGGCATATGTTTTTGAAAATAATATTTACTATAAAAACATAGCAACTGGTCAAGTGACTCAAGTGACTACTGATGGTATGAACAATGAAATCATAAACGGTGTAACTGACTGGGTTTACGAAGAGGAATTTGCATTTGTTAGAGCTTTTGAATGGAATAAAACGGGTACAAAAATTGCATACTTAAGGTTTGACGAAGCTAATGTTCCTGAATTCTCAATGGATGTCTATGGCAAAAGCTTATATCAAACTCAACATGTCTTTAAATACCCTAAAGCTGGAGAAGAGAACTCAAAAGTAACGTTATACATTCATGATGTCAAATCTAGAAAAAACAATCAAGTAATAGTAAATGACTACGAATATATACCAAGACTTAAATGGACGAAAGATACAAATGTTTTAAGTTTTCAGAAAACAAACAGACATCAAAACAAATTAGATTTGGTATTTGTAAACGCTACGGACTTTTCTACTAAAACAATCTTAACAGATTCTGACCCTGCTTATGTAGATGTCACAGACAACTTAACATTCTTAAGCAACAATAGTTTTATTTGGACAAGTGAAAAAGATGGCTACAATCATATTTACCACTATTCTAAATCTGGGAAATTGATCAATCAGGTTACTAAAGGAAATTGGGAAGTCACTAATTATTATGGTTTTGATGATAAAAAAGAGATGATTTACTACCAATCTGTAGAGAATGGTTCTATTAATAGAGATGTGTACGCTATTAATATTAATGGAAACGGTAAAAAACGTTTATCATCAAAAACAGGAACAAACAACGCCACGTTTAGCAATAATTTTACTTATTACATCAATACCTTTTCAAATAGCACAACACCAAATGAATTCACATTAAATAGTGCTAAAAACGGAAAAGTGATTAAAAACATTAAAGATAATTCTAAGCTAAAAGCTAAAGTAGCAAACTATGCTGTTTCTCCTAAAGAATTTTCAACTATAAATGTTAATGGTAATGACTTAAACATGTGGATGATTAAGCCACTTGACTTTGACGCTTCTAAAAAATATCCAATGTTAATGTATCAATATTCAGGACCTGGAAGCCAACAAGTTGCTAACCGTTGGAATTCCGCAAACGATTATTGGTATCAGCATTTGGCACAACAAGGATATATCATCACATGTATTGATGGTAGAGGAACTGGATTTAAAGGGCGCGACTTTAAAAAAGTAACTCAAAAAGAACTTGGTAAATATGAGGTTGAAGATCAAATTCAAGCTGCAAAACAATTAGGAGCTAAACCTTATATTGATGCAAGTAGAATAGGAATTTGGGGATGGAGCTATGGTGGTTTTATGAGTAGCAATGCTCTATTTAAAGGAAATGATGTCTTTAAAATGGCTATCGCTGTTGCCCCAGTAACATCATGGCGTTTTTATGATTCTGTATATACAGAACGTTACATGACTACTCCTCAAGAGAATGCTAGTGGTTATGATGACAACTCTCCAATAAACCATGTTGATAAATTAAAAGGTGATTACTTATTAATTCACGGATCAGCAGATGATAATGTGCACTTACAAAACACCATGCGTTTGGTTGAAGCTTTAATTCAAGCTGACAAACAGTTTGAATGGGGTGTTTACCCAGATGACAACCATGGTATTTATGGTGGAAACACGAGATTACATTTGTACAAGAAAATGACAAATTTTATTAAAGAGAATTTATAATAACCAAAACAAACAATATGGAATTTAAATTTGGCGGTTCAGAAATCAATCAAAAAACAGTACTAGGCCACCCTTCTGGGTTATTTGTATTGTTCTTCACAGAAATGTGGGAGCGTTTCTCTTACTATGGCATGAGAGCATTATTAGTATTATTCTTAGTTTCATCAATGGTTGATGGAGGCTGGGGATGGGATCGTGCTGAGGCCCTTCAATTATACGGTTTATATACTGGATTAGTTTACATCACTCCAATTTTCGGAGGACTTATAGCTGATAAAATTATGGGGTATCGAAAGGCTGTTGTTTTAGGAGCCTTTTTAATGACTTTAGGTCATGCATCCATGGCTCTAGAAGGAACAACCTCAATGTTTTTTTACGCAGGATTATTTTTCCTAATTATTGGAAATGGATTATTTAAACCAAATATTTCATCAATGGTTGGGCAATTATACAAAAACCAAGGAAAAGAAAAAGATGCAGGTTATGCAATATTTTATATGGGTATAAATGCTGGTGCTTTTTTAGGTATTTTACTATGTGGATATATAGGAGAAAAAGTTGGATGGCATTATGGTTTCGGTTTAGCTGGGATATTTATGTTTATTGGTATGTTACAATTCTTTTATGCACAAACAATTTTTGGAAAAATCGGTCTATCTCCTAAAAAATCTGATGATTTTGACGATGTAATTGAAGATGCTGTTGAAGATGCAAAAGAATCAATTGAAAAAACTTTAGATGAAGCAAGTGAATCAAAAGTCACAAAAGATAGACTTATTGTAATTGGAGTATTAGCTTTCTTTACTATTTTCTTTTGGTGGGCATTTGAACAAGCAGGAGGTTCTATGACTATTTTTGCAAATGATTATACAGATAGAATATTAACTGGTAACGGTGCAACTACATTTAAAATATTCAATACAACTTTAACTGTAATTCCGATGTTAATCATTACATGGGTTCTAGCTATGCTGTTTAAACAAACATTTTCTAAATACTCATTGTCAAATATATTATTAGCAATAGGTTTTGCTATTATTTGGGCAATCGTAATTTGGATGTTAGGTAGAGAGTTTATGGCTGATACAGCAGAAGTTCCTGCTTCATGGTTTGGTATCTTAAACTCTTTCTTCATTATTGCATTCGCTCCTTTATTCTCTAAAATATGGGAAAGTAAACTAAATCCTTCTGGACCAATTAAATTTGCAATAGGTTTGATTTTATTAGGTTTAGGATTTGGAATTTTAGCTTTTGGTTCTATGGGAATACCATTAGGAGCCAAAACAGCATCTGTTAGTATGATGTTCTTAATATTGGCTTATTTATTCCATACGCTTGGTGAACTTTGTGTTTCTCCAGTTGGATTATCATATGTATCAAAATTAGCCCCAGCAAAATTAGTAGGGCTAATGTTTGGCGTATGGTTTGTAGCTAACTTCATTTCTAATACTTTAGCTGGTATTACAGGTAGTTTCTTAGATCCTATTGTTGAAGAGTATGGTATGGCTAATTTCTTCTTAATATTTACAATCATACCACTTACCGCTGGTATAGTAATGATTTTATTAAACAAGACTTTAATCAAAAAAATGCACGGTATTAGATAATCTAAACAAAATAAACACCCTATATATTTATTATATGGGGTTCTTAATTTAATTATTTTTATGAGTACAACAACAACAAACGACTTTTTTAAGTCTAATGTATTAGGACATCCAGCAGGATTGTTTGTATTATTTTTCACAGAAATGTGGGAACGTTTCTCCTTCTATGGAATGAGAATTCTTTTGGTAATATTTTTAACCGCCGCAATAGCTTCAGATAATCCAGGTTTCGGTATGCCAGTTGAACACGCTACTGCTATCTATGGTACTTATGCAATGCTTTTATACTTAACACCTATTGCAGGGGGTATTTTGGCTGATAAGTTTTTAGGCTATCGATGGGCCGTTGTTATTGGTTCTATTATAATGACTTTGGGACATGCAGCTATGGCAATTGAAACTCCATTTTGGGTTTATATTGGTCTTGGATTATTAGTTGCCGGTACTGGTTTCTTTAAGCCTAACATGACTTCTATTTTATCTGAAATGTATAAAGACGTTCCTGAGAAAAAAGATGGGGCGTACACAATATTTTACATGGGAGTAAACGCTGGTGCATTCTTTGGAATGATGCTTTGTGGTTACTTAGGAGAAAAAATAGGTTGGGCATACGGATTTGGTTTAGCTGGAATTTTTATGTTATTAGGAACACTTCAATTTTGGTTAGCAAAACCATTATTCGGAAAAATAGGAGAAGTACCTTCTAAAATACATGAAGTAGAATTAGAACAAGGAATAAATGAAAAAGCATCTGATTTTGCAAAACCAACTGATTCAGACGATACAGATAAGAGAAACCCATTTACATTATTAGACAAAATACTAATTGTTATTTCATCTGTTATTGGTTTAGGATATGCAATTAATGACCCTATGTCACGAATTGCAAATTTTGATATGTTTGCTTTTGCAAACACTGAAAGTTTAGGTGGTCAATATGTAATGGTTTTAATAGCATTGGTAGCTTTCTTATTTATGGTTATCTCAAGAATATTAAGATATGATAGAATTGTTAGAGATAGAATGATTGCTGTAATCATCTTCGCTTTCTTTACTGTTTTCTTCTGGTTATCATTTGAACAAGGAGCCTCTTCACTAGTGCTTTTTGCAAGAGATTCTGTTGACAGAACTTTAGAAGGTAATGCAGCTATGACATTTAAAATAGTTAATACTTTACTTACTGTAATTCCATTATTAATCATCTCTTATGTTCTATTTTTATTAGGAAAACAAACTCGGAAAAAAATTCCCGTTTCTAACATTGTATTAATAATCACTTTTATTGGTGTATGGGGGGTAGCTCTTTGGATGTTAAATAGAGATTTTAATGCAGAAGCTACAGAAATTACTGTTTCTTGGTTCAGTATTTTAAATTCATTCTTTATCATTGCATTTGCTTCATTAATCTCTAAATGGTGGGAATCTAAATACAATCCTTCAGCAGCAGTAAAATATGGTTTAGGTTTAATTATAATGGCTATAGGATTCGGGTTGTTAGCTTTTGGAGCGCATGGAATTCAGGAAGGGGTAAAAGTTAGTATGGTTTGGTTAATATTAGCCTACTTATTCCATACTATAGGAGAACTTTGCCTATCTCCAGTTGGATTGTCTTATGTATCAAAATTAGTGCCTCCACGTATGATTGCATTCATGTTTGGTATGTGGTATCTAGCCATAGCAATTGGAAATAAAGTAGCCGCTGTTTTAGGGGGGCAAATAGAAAATATTACAAAAGATTATGGATTATCAACATTCTTCTTAATCTTTACAATTGTACCTACGGTTGCTGGTTTATTAGTTATTGCATTAAACCCAGTAATAAAAAAATTAATGCACGGAGTTAGATAAATTAACTAAAAAAATGCTTCATTTTTTAGCATTTTTAGTAATTTGTAATTGTGGCAAGTTATTTGCGACTGTATTTAAAAATAAAAGACAATGATAAAAATTAATAATTACAACGTTATTGTTCATCGGTTTTACAGCCCTTCAGGCTCAAGAAACGAAATGGTATGACAATTTTGAAGAAGCTGCTAAAGTTTCTAAAAAAACAAACAAACCTATTTTAGCAAACTTTACAGGTAGTGATTGGTGTGGTTGGTGTATCAGATTAGGTAAAGAAGTATTTAGTAAAAAAGAATTTCAAAAATGGGCTAAAGAAAATGTGGTATTATTAACAGTCGATTTCCCTAAAAGAAAAAAATTAGCTGCAGATATTACTGAACAGAATAATGCTTTACAACGCGCTTTTCAAGTACGAGGCTATCCTACAATTTGGCTAATGAGTCCTGGTGAAGGAAAAGTGCCAACTGAAGGAATTACGCCTTTAGGAAAAACAAGTTATGTAAAAGGTGGTCCAGAAAAATGGATTGCAAGTATCGCTTCGGCGTTACCTAAAAATTAAAACACCTATATAATGTCATAAAAGCTCTTTTTTGTTAAAACAAAAAAGAGCTTTTTATTTCAATATATACGCACCTTTCTCTTTAGTTATATGTATTGGAGTCCTTGTTTCCAAACAGGTTTCTTTCCAACGATTCACGTAACTTTTGTAATTATTATTATCAACAACTATCAATTCAGGATTAACGACAGAAATAAGTCGCTCTAAATTTACCTTTGGTGACGCTCTTAGAACAACTATATTAGACTTAAAAGAAGTATTATAAATCCCTTTATTATCAACAACTAAAATATGTTTGTCTTTAAACATATAAATATTTTTCATTGAATCTTTTTCTATTGATTGAATAAATTCATTCACAACATAAGTGTTTAAACTTTGCGTATTAGTTAAATTTTTAGAGGCATACTGAAAGTTTCGTGCAGACTTCTCTCCTATCAAAGTTGCTTTATACTGGTTAAATACGATAAATTCTTTAGATGTTGCCTCTCTAGCATTGTTTATAAAAACTAATTGCACAAAAATAACACTACACAAAACACTAACTAATCGTTGGTAATTAAACCTCTTCAAGAGTAATACGACAGTTATAATCAGTGTATAAAACGCTATCATATTTAAATTATTAAACGAAAGTTCTTTAAAAACAAATTCTTCTTGAGCAGCTATAAATTGAACAAATTCTAGCAACCACGAAATGCATTGATTAAAAACTTGATATAACACCTTTGGAATCCACCCAAAATAAGCAAATAATAAAGTGATAACCCCCAAACCTAATAAAAAACCTAATAACGGTATGATTACCATGTTTGATATAAAAAACAAGCCGGGAAACTGATGAAAATAAAATAATGATAATGGCAAAACACCAAACTGTGCAGCAACTGTAACACTAAACACATCCCACATTTTCTTACTAATAAAAAACTTAGGTTGCCATAACCCGTCAAATAATGGCTTGATCCATATAATTGCAAATACCGCTGAGTAACTCATCTGAAATCCAATATCAAATATATAATACGGATGACACAACAATAATATAAATGCAGACATAACCAATGTATTATATGTATTGGTTATTCTATTACTATAAAATGCAAGTGTAAATAAGGAAAACATTGTTACAGCACGAACTACTGACGCAGACATACCAACAATAAATGCATAGCTCCATAGTAAAAGTACAATACTAATTGACACAATAGAATTTCCATGTTTAAAATAGGTAAGCGGCCTAAACAATCCACTAAGTAACAACAGCAACAAACCTATATGCAAGCCAGAAATTGCTAAAATATGAACTGTACCAGATGTGGTAAAACTTTTATAGGTGTCCTTACTAACACCTTGCCTTTGACCTAGCAATAATGCATTAATAACACTTAGGTTTTCTTCTGAAATAGAATATGCCTTTAATGTGGTGTTAATCTGTTTTCTAATATTATTTGCACGACCATATAATGTTTTGTTTTGCCCCAACAACATCGTGTTTTTAGAGTTTAGAAACACCTGGTGAGACACCTGTAGTTTCTGCATGTATGACTTATAATCAAATTGATGTGGATTTAATGCTGGTTTAATCTCTTGAAACTTTACAGATGCATAAACCATATCATCTATATTTATCGTTTGAGTTGAATCTGCATTTATCAATACAATACCAGACGTTTTTTTAGTACCACATACAATAACATTCCCAAGATATTTTTGATAAAAACGAGTTGGTTTTAACTTTTTATACACCTCAATTTTAATATTTTGAGATGTTCCTACATTCACCTTATTTACATAATGATGTTGTTGATTTACGCGCGTGTGAAATGTGACAACTAAAACTCCAATAAAAATCATTAAACCATAAGTAGTAATCCCTAAATATATAGGCTGTTCAGTATTGTTGTCAGTCAACACAAACAACAATAGCCAAGCTATAAAACCAACAATACCCCCCGTTAGCACAACAGTATAACTTATTCGGTAAAAAAAACCAATTAAAATACCTACAACTAAACAGATAGTGAGTTTTATAAGTATGAAATTAAACCACTTCATTTTTAAAGTTACACAAAAACATACTTTCACTATGTTTGGCTAACTATAAAGCATGATATAAAATTATTGCTACAAACATTAACCCATGGTTAACAAAACTGTATTTTTTTTAATGTATTTTTGCTAGCATAAACACGATATTACAGATCATTATTAATTATGAAGAAAGCATTAAAAATATTTGGAATCTTATTTATACTCATTACCATTTCGGCTATTGCAGTACCCATAATTTTTAAAGATAAATTTGCAGAAATTATCAAGGAACAAATCAATAAAAACGTTAATGCTACAGTTGATTTTTCTGATATTGACATTAGTATTGTTAGTACCTTCCCTAAGGCAGGGCTAATTATAGAAGATCTAAGCATTATTAATTTTGAACCTTTTAAAGGTGACACCTTGCTATACGCCAATAAAATTGCATTAAAAATGCCTTTAAACGGACTTTTTAAAACTGCTGATGATGTTATTAGCATTGATGCTTTTACTATTGACAATGCTTTGGTAAACATAATTAGTAATAAGGACGGAGTTACCAATTATGATATTGCATTAAAAGATTATGAAAATACAGAAAACACTACTGAAACCTCAAAATCTGGGTTTTCATTCTCTATTGAAGAGTATGCCATAACCAATACGCGTATAAACTATAATGATCAAGCCTCTGAATTAAATTTGAATTTATCAGAATTTAACCACTCAGGCTCTGGTGACTTATCTGCATTGTTATCAAGCCTAAAAACAAACACAACGTCAAACATTTCTGTTAGTAAAGGCGGTTCTAACTATTTAAACAACAATACTATTGCCCTAAAAGCAGATTTAGAAATTGATCAGGAACAACAAAAATACCGTTTTCTTGACAACTCATTTACATTAAACCAGTTGCAATTAGTATTTGATGGGTTTGTAAAACTAAACGAAACCAACACAGAACTTGATTTAAAATTCAATACACCTACTTCTGATTTTAAAAATTTTTTAGCCTTATTACCTGCCGAATATTCTAAAGATATTTCTAAAGTACAAACTAATGGAAGTTTTACTATTAACGGAACAACAAAAGGTATTATTGATGATAATCATATTCCTATGTTTGACATCAGTATTATTTCTGAAAATGCGTCGTTCAAATACCCTGATTTACCAAAAAGCGTTACTAACATTAATCTTAACACCTCATTAACCAACACGACTGGAAAAAAAGAAAACACCCATTTGAACCTTCAAAAACTATCTTTTCAAATAGACCAAGATAAATTTAGCGCTAACGGAAAAATAGCAAACTTACTTAGTGATATGTTTGTAGACATGAATTTAGACGGCACGTTAAATTTAGGGAACATTTCTAAAGCATACCCTATTAAATTAGACAACGATTTAAACGGTATCCTAAAAGCTAATTTACACACGGCATTTTCTCAAAGCGCTATTGAAAATAGCCGCTATGAACACATAAAAAACAATGGAGGCTTTAGTATTACTGAATTTAAATTTGCATCAAAAGATATTGTAAATCCTATTTTCATTTCTGAAGCTGTTGTAGCTTTTACACCCCAACGTATTGCTTTAAACAAACTGGATTTAAAGAGTGGAGAAAGTGACATTAATGGTACAGGAACTTTACACAACTTAATGGGCTTTTTATTCAGTGATAAAACATTAAAAGGCGACTTTAAAGTCAACTCAAACTTATTTAATATCAATAACTTTATGGTAGATAATACTACCGAAGAAGACAACACGCAAAAAGAATCAGAAAAAGGTGACGGATTAAAAATACCTAAGTTTTTAGATGCTAAAATTTCCGCAAATGCTAAAAAAGTAATTTATGACAACTTGGTACTTGAAAACGTAAAAGGTAATTTATTAATTAAAGACGAAACTGTAACCATTAGCAACTTAACCACTCAAATGTTTGATGGTAATATGAGTATTGATGGTAATGTGTCTACCAAAAATGAAAAGCCTAACTTTAATTTGAATTTAGGAATTGATAAATTTGACATTTCAAAATCTTTTAAAGGGATGGATTTGTTATCAAGTATTGCCCCTATTGCAAATATTTTAGAAGGAAATCTAAACACAACTTTAAATTTGGAAGGAACCTTAGATGACGAATTTTCTCCAAACTTAAATACCCTAACCGGTAATGCACTTGCTGAAATATTAACCAAACAAATCAATACAGAAAAATCTGTAGCACTTAACGCCCTGAGTAATAAGATATCCTTTATTGACTTTAAAAAGCTTAATTTAAAAGATATAAAAACAGCCTTATCATTTGAAAACGGAAAAGTAGCTATTAAACCATTTACAGTAGCTTATGAAGATATTAATATTGAAATAGGAGGGTCACATGGCTTTAACAATGACTTAGCTTACACAGCAACTTTTGATGTACCAGCAAAATATTTTGGAAACCAAGTAGGCGGTATCTTATCAAAATTAAGTGATGACGATATTAAAGACATTAAAGTGCCTTTAATAGCTTCTATAGGAGGTACAGTAACCAGCCCAGCAGTAAAAACAGACATGAAACAATCCGTAGCTAATTTAACTCAGCAACTAATACAAGTGCAAAAAAATAAACTTATAGGACAAGGAACAGGGGCCTTAGGCAATGTGATTGGCGGGGTGCTAGGTAATAACAGTAACAACAACACTCCTAAAGACACTACAACTGTTAAAGACCCTATTAAAGATGGTGTAAAAAAAGTACTTGGTGGACTATTTGGTAACAAAAAGAAAAAAGATACCGCTAAATAAACACAATAGTGTTTATTTACTTGTTGTGCAACATATGAAAAAACTCATCCTGACAATATTATTCTTGAATTCAATAATCGGATTTTCACAAAATGAAAAATCGAATGAAATTGTAATTAATGGAATTGTTTTGTCGGAAGTAAATGGAAAACCACTCGAAAATGTTTATGTGAGTTATAAATCAAGATACCGATATTCAGCCACAAATGAAAATGGAAAATTTGAATATAAATACAATATTCGAGAAAAAGATAGTTTAGAAACTATAGAATTGACTGCATTGGGTTATGAAAATATTGATACAATAATTCAAGTTGATAAACCAAAAGAATATGTATTTGAATTTGTAATGAAACCAAGATTCGGACTTGACCGAGAAAAAGCACTTGAAGACATAAAAAGCGGAAAAGTAAACATATTGGAATCAAGTGGAATCGCACCTGTTTTCTATAAATCGGACACAAAGTTTGCGAAAAAATATAATGTGAATTTTGTCGAGTATGGTTGTGAAGCAATTGCAGAGGAAAGTCTTTATGAATACAATAAAACAGTCTTCGAGTATTTGGACAAAAAATACGGAAAGAATTGGAGAAAAAAGATACGAAAAGATATTGTCGGACTTGAAGAAGAAAATGAATAAAATACGTTGCACAACACCGTATAAAATTAATTGCTAGTGCAAGCTTACTTACGAAAATCCTCACGGATTTTCTATTCGGTTTGTATTTGCTAACTTAGGTGTTTAAACACGCAACTAATCTTATACAATCACGTTGTGCTTAATTTTGACCCGTCCTGAATAAAGGCTACATAATTTTAAACATTATGTACAAAAATGACAAAGTAATCAGACGGTATTCAGAATCTTTTAAACTCAAAATTTTAGACGAACTTACCACCGGAAAATTAAACAAGTATCAACTAGGTAAACTTTATGGTATTGCACCAACAACCATTAACGAATGGATTAAAAAGTACAACCGTAAAGACCTCATGAACACCAGAATCAAAGTGGAAACTAAAGACGAAATATCACGAATCAAAGCCCTTCAAAAGGAAATCAAACAACTTAAAGACCTCTTACTGAAAAAGGATCTAGACGCCTTGGTATTAGACTCCTATCTTGAAGTAGCTGCAGAGCAACTGGGGTATAAAACGGTGGCAGAACTAAAAAAAAAGCTAAATATTTAGCCCTTATTAAAGCCAAGGATAAAGCTAAGGGATTTGCCTCTTTAACCACTATAACAAACTGTTTCGGACTTAAGCGTGATGCCTATTACAAGTTTAAAGATAGAGCTGACAACCGATTGAAAACCGAACAACAAATCTTGAAAATAGTACAGAAAAGGCGCAAATCCCTGCCTAGAGAAGGTGTGCGTAAACTCACTAAGTCATTACATAATGACTTCTCTAAAGCTAAGCTTAAAGTAGGCAGAGACACCTTGTTTAACGTCCTTAGAAAACACAATATGCTAACACTTAGAAAGAAATATACATCCAGAACAACCAACTCACTACATCGATTTTATAAGTACAAAAACATTATAAAAGATCTAGAAGTTACTAGGCCTAATCAAGTATGGGCAAGTGACATAACATACATTAGAACTGTAAAAGGATTCTGTTATTTAGCACTTATTACCGACATGTATTCTCGAAAAATTGTGGGCTATGATCTTAGTGATAGCCTGGAACTAAGTGGATGCGTGAGAGCCCTTAATAAGGCTTTATATAAGACCAAAACCACTAAAGAACTTATTCATCACTCAGATAGAGGTATTCAATATTGCAGTAATGTGTATACACAAATACTCAAAAGAAACCATATTGATATTAGCATGACAGAAGAGAATCATTGCTATGAAAACGCTATGGCTGAACGCGTTAACGGCATACTTAAAGATGAATTTTATCTCGACCAAACCTTTAACAGTACTGCGCATGCTAAAAGAGCAACAAAAAATGCAATTAATTTATACAACGAAGTAAGATTACACTTATCTTTAGACTTCAAAACACCTAATATGGTATATTTAAAAACAGCGTAAATTCAATTTTTAACCTGTAGCCATATTTCAGGACGTGACATTTGAGAAAAATATGAAAAACAAAAAAACTTATATTTTTTTATTAATGACCATTATTTGGTCTTGGACTTTTTGGTTTATTGGTTTAAATCTTCTTGCGGATGGAATTAATCAAGATTCAATTGGGAAATTTTTAATATTCTTTTTTACTGGTGTTTATGGACCTTCAATTAGTGCTGTTGTAACAACTTTTATCTTTGACGGAATTGAAGGTGTACTGAATTTACTGAAGAAATTATTTATTTGGAACGTTCCCTTTAAAAACTATTTATACATTATTATTTTACCGATGATTTTTGTCATTATTGGAATTGGACTTTATAACATATTCATTGGAAATATAGGGAGTTTTGACCTAATGGCTTTTCTTTCGATTCCGACTGTATTGTGGGCTGGATTTTATGCTGGCCCTTTGGGAGAAGAACTTGGTTGGAGAGGTTTTTTATTACCCGAATTACAAAAAGAACATACAAACTTAAAAAGTGCAATCATAATTGGTGTTATATGGTTTATTTGGCATATTCCACTTTGGTGGGCTCCATTTGGCACTTTAGTTAGCGGAGAATCAATTTCTTTTTTACCTGTAATAACATATTTCCTAATGTTAATCTGTTTATCTATAATAATCACTTGGTTAGTAATTAATTCAAAAGGAAGTGTTCTAGTTGCACTCTTATTTCACTTATCTATTAATGCAGGGATAGCTTTGCTGTTTTTCCCTGAATTGAATATGGATTTCAAAAAAGTACATTTATTGTCTAGTATTGGCATGCTAATATTTAC
>CAJXHW010000010.1 GCA_913054565.1 uncultured Kordia sp.
GCATACGAGATTACGTACGGTGACTGGAGTTCAGACGTGTGCTCTTCCGATCTATTTTAAAACCACATATCGTTTATTAATAACAATTATGTGGTTTTAAAATTCAATTATATTTTTATTGTTTTTATTCTTCTTCCTGTGAACTATTCGTTGCAAGAGTTGTGCCATTTTCATCTAATAAATCATCAGACTCAATATCATCTTCATCTTCTTGCATTACTTTAGCCACAGCAGCTATAGAGTCTTTCCCTTTGATATTTATCAAACGAACCCCTTGTGTAGCACGCCCCATAACTCGAAGATCTGAAACTGCCATACGAATTGTTAACCCAGATTTATTAATGATCATCAAATCATCTTCATCTGTTACATTTTTAATAGCAACAAGTTCTCCTGTTTTTTCTGTTACAGAAATGGTTTTAACACCTTTCCCCCCACGATTAGTGACTCTATAATCTTCTAAACTTGAACGTTTTCCGTAACCGTTTTCCGATACAACTAAAATGTTACTTTCCATATCATCTACAGCAATCATTCCTACAACCTCATCATCATCATGAGCTAATGTAATCCCTCTAACTCCTGAAGCACCACGACCCATAGGACGTGTTTTACTTTCTTCAAAACGAATAGATTTACCCGATTTTAACGCTAACATAACTTGACTATTACCAGTTGTTAATTTAGCTTCTAGCAACTCATCTCCATCCTTAATAGTAATTGCGTTTATTCCGTTTGTTCTTGGTCGTGAATATTGTTCTAATGACGTTTTTTTAACCTGACCTTTCTTGGTCGCCATAATCACATACTGACTATTGATATACTCTTCATCTTTTAAATCTTGGGTACAGATAAATGCTTTAACTTTATCGTCTTGCTCAATATTTATCAGATTCTGAATAGCTCGTCCTTTAGACGATTTACTTCCTTCAGGAATTTCATAAACACGCATCCAGAAACACTTTCCTTTTTGTGTAAAGAACAACATGTATTGATGATTTGTACCTACAAATAAATGCTCTAAGAAATCTTCATTTCTAGTAGAAGATCCTTTTGCTCCAACACCACCTCTATTTTGTTTTTTGTACTCATCTAATGGAGTACGTTTAATGTAACCAGCGTGAGAAATTGTAATAACAACATTACTATTAGGTATTAAATCTTCAATACTAACATCACCTCCGGCGTAGTTAATTTCTGAACGACGCTCATCTCCATATTTCTTTTGAACTTCTAGCAATTCATCTTTAATAATTTGCATTCTACGAGGTTCATTAGCAAGAATATCTTTTAAATCTTCAATAGTTAACATTAATTCATCATACTCTGCACGTAACTTATCTTGTTCTAGTCCAGTTAACTGACGTAAACGCATTTCAACAATTGCACGCGCTTGGATTTCTGATAAGCTAAAACGCTCAATCAATTTACCTCTCGCCTCTTCTGTGTTTTTAGAACCTCTTATTAAAGCAATAACTTCATCAATGTTGTCAGAAGCGATAATTAATCCTTCTAAAATATGAGCGCGTTCTTCTGCTTTATTTAATAGATACTTTGTTCTTCTAATAACAACATCGTGTCTGTGCTCAACAAAATAATGAATCAACTCTTTCAAGTTTAACATTTGTGGCCTCCCATTTACCAATGCAATGTTATTTACACTAAAAGACGATTGTAATGCTGTGTATTTAAATAATTTATTTAAAACGATATTTGGCACAGCATCTCGTTTTAATATATAAACGATACGCATACCTGTTCTATCAGACTCATCTCTAATAGTAGAAATACCTTCTATTTTTTTATCATTGACTAAATCGGCAGTTTTCTTAATCATATCTGCCTTATTCACTTGATAAGGAATTTCAGATACTATAATACATTCTCTACCTTGAACTTCTTCAATAACCGCTTTAGCTCTAACAACTATTTTCCCTCTACCTGTTTTAAACGCATCACGAACACCTTCGTACCCGTAAATTATTCCACCGGTAGGAAAATCTGGAGCTTTAACGTGTTGCATTAACTCGTCAATCTCTATATCGTTATTTTCAATATAAGCTATAGTTCCATCTACAACTTCTGTTAAGTTATGAGGTGGCATATTTGTAGCCATTCCTACAGCAATACCTGAAGCACCATTAACTAATAATCCAGGAATACGTGTTGGTAAAACTTTTGGTTCTTTTAATGTATCATCAAAGTTTAACTGATGATCTACAGTATCTTTATCAATATCTGCTAACATGTCTTCAGAAATTTTACGCATACGAACCTCTGTATAACGCATTGCAGCCGGACTATCACCATCTACAGATCCAAAGTTTCCTTGACCGTCAACCAACATGTAACGTAAACTCCATTCTTGTGCCATACGTACCATGGCATCATATACTGATGTATCACCATGTGGGTGATACTTTCCTAAAACCTCTCCAACAATTCTTGCAGACTTTTTATATGCTTTATTAGAAGCTACACCTAGCTCATGCATACCGAAAAGTACACGTCTATGAACTGGCTTCATTCCATCTCTAACATCTGGTAAAGCACGTGAAACAATAACCGACATTGAATAATCAATGTAAGCTGATTTCATTTCATCCTCAATATTAATTGGTATCAGTTTATCTCCGTCTATCATGTACTAAAATTTATTTTTAACAACGAGCCAATATACATAATTTTAATCTAATATTTACGCATACTTCCCCTCGTTTTTACTTGAATTTATTAACAGGTTATTTTACATAAAAAGTTTATAAATTTTACTCCTTTTTCTTTGATATTCTATCTTTATTTTGTCAATTAGCAAGGTAAGTTTGTTTTTTATGACTAATACAGCTCTAAAACCAACTTAATTTTAATAAATTTATAAGATAGTTTACAAAACATATGGATGATAATTTCACACCAAGGGTAAAAGATGTTATTGGATACAGTAAAGAAGAAGCACTACGTTTAGGGCATGACTTTATTGGTACTGAGCACTTAATGCTTGGTATTTTGCGTGATGGTAATGGAAAAGCTATTGAAATTTTAGATATTTTAAACATCAATTTAAATCACTTAAGAAAAAAAGTTGAAACATTAAGCCCCGCAAACCCAAACATCGTTTTTGAAGAAGGCAACGAAAAAAAGAATTTACATTTAACTAGACAAGCAGAACGCGCTCTAAAAACTACATTCTTAGAAGCTAAGCTTTTTAAAAACACGTCAATTAACACAGGACATTTGCTACTGTGTATTTTAAGAAATGACAACGACCCAACAACCAAGCTTCTAAACAAGCTAAAAGTTACCTATGATAATGCAAAAGAACATTTTAAAAATATGAACACAAGCAATCAACATATAGACGATTTACATGAGGATGAATTACCAAGAGCAGAGTCATTTCCAGATGATGAAGGTTTAGGTAGTGAAAATCCAAAAGAAAATCCATTTACTTCTGGAAGCACTGGAAAGTCTGCTAAAAAATCAAACACACCAGTTTTAGATAATTTTGGAAGAGACCTCACTGCCATGGCAGAAAACGGAAAATTAGACCCTGTAGTTGGACGTAGTAAAGAAATTGAACGTGTTTCTCAAATATTAAGCAGACGTAAAAAAAACAACCCTCTTTTAATTGGAGAACCAGGTGTTGGTAAATCTGCAATTGCAGAAGGACTTGCATTACGAATCATACAACGTAAAGTATCAAGAATTCTATTCGGCAAACGGGTAGTTACCTTAGACCTTGCTAGCTTGGTTGCAGGCACTAAATACCGTGGACAGTTTGAAGAACGCATGAAAGCTCTTATGAATGAGCTTGAGAAAAATGATGATGTTATTTTATTTATTGATGAAATACATACCATTGTTGGTGCCGGAGGCGCAACCGGATCATTAGACGCCTCTAACATGTTTAAACCTGCCTTAGCCCGTGGAGAAATTCAATGTATTGGCGCAACAACTTTAGATGAATACAGAGGTTCTATAGAAAAAGATGGCGCCTTAGAACGTCGTTTTCAAAAAATAATTATTGAACCAACTAATATTGAGGAAACAATAGAAATATTACACAATATAAAAGGTAAATATGAAGATCATCACCATGTAACATACACTGACGAAGCTATTGAAGCTTGCGTAAAGCTAACCAACAGATACATGATGGATCGTTTTTTACCTGACAAAGCCATAGATGCTTTAGATGAAGCCGGATCTAGAATACACATCACAACCATTGAAGTTCCTAAACAAATTATTGAATTAGAGAAGAAACTAGAAGATGTGAGGGCTTTAAAAGTTTTAGTCGTTAAAAAACAAAAATACGAAGAGGCGGCAAAATTGCGTGATGATGAAAAGAACCTTGAAAAAGAGCTAGAAATCGCACAAGAAAAATGGGAAGAGGACACCAAGCTGCATAAAAAAACTGTCACAGAAGATAATGTTGCAGATGTAGTTTCCATGATGACTGGAATTCCTGTTAATAGAGTTGCACAAAACGAAACAAACAAACTAGCAGAATTACCAGAACTTATTAAAGGAAAAGTAATTGGCCAAGATAACGCTGTAGCTAAAATTGTTAAAGCAATACAACGTAACAGAATAGGTTTAAAAGACCCTAACAAACCAATCGGATCTTTTATATTTTTAGGATCAACAGGTGTAGGTAAAACGCAATTAGCAAAAGTACTCTCTAAAGAACTGTTTGACTCTAATGAAGCATTGATAAGGTTAGATATGAGTGAATACATGGAAAAATTCACTGTATCTCGTTTAGTTGGCGCACCTCCCGGCTATGTTGGTTATGAAGAAGGCGGACAACTAACAGAAAAAGTAAGAAGAAAGCCATATTCTGTTGTTTTATTAGACGAAATAGAAAAAGCACACCCAGATGTCTTTAATATGTTATTACAGGTTTTAGATGACGGACATTTAACAGATTCTTTAGGTCGAAAAATAGATTTTAGAAATACTATTCTTATTATGACTTCTAATATTGGCGCCAGAAGATTACAAGATTTTGGTAGCGGTGTAGGTTTTGGTACAAAAGCAAAAACCGACCAAGAAGACGATGCCGCAAAAGGCGTAATAGAAAACGCTTTAAAGAAAGCTTTTGCTCCTGAGTTTTTAAATCGTGTTGATGATGTTATCATATTTAATTCTTTAAAAAAAGAAGACATACACAAAATCATAGACATAGAATTGGAAAAACTTTACAGCAGAATTGGAAACTTAAACTATAATTTAAGTCTGAGTGAAAAAGCTAAAGAATTTATTGCCGACAAAGGCTTTGATAAAAAATATGGCGCTAGACCTTTAAATAGAGCTCTTCAAAAATATATTGAAGATGCTTTAGCCGAACTAATTATCACTTCTAAAATAAAAGAAGGAGACTCTATTTTTATGGACCTCAACAAAAACGGTGATGAAATTGTAATTACAGTAAACAAAAATAAAAAATGATTTAATAGTCCTTTTATAACAAACACAAAAAAGCCTACTCTCAAGTAGGCTTTTTTGTGTTTGTTATAAAACTAAAATAGGCACCACTAGCATGATGCCTTTTTTGATTTTATCAATCAAATTATACTTTAATATTTAATAACTTGTTTAACTGATTTATGCGAATCATCTTCAATACTTAAAATATATGTTCCGCCTGAAAACCCATCGATATCTATAGTAATACTATTGTTATCAATTACAGCCTTTTTAATACTTCCCGTCAGGTTTCTTCCCATTACATCATACACAGACACATGAGCCGTATTTAATGACGTAGAACTCTTAATTGTAATGATACCACTTGTAGGATTAGGGAAAATTGAAAGTTTATCAAATTCATTATCGTTTACAGAAAGTGGATTTACTACCCCTTCAACAACAAAATTATCTATTAATGCACCTTCTTCGGCATATGCATCATCTGCATGATATACAAACCTGAATACTATACTAGACTCCGCAGACCCTGTGCTATCAAAGGCACTTAAAGAATAACTATAGTTATGCATAGTACCTACATTTCCTCCAGCAGAATGATTACTTGCATCTGCAGCTTCTCCTGTCCACTGTTTACCTATACAATTAAAACAATCTGAACCATCAGGTAGTCGAGTACTATTATACCAATCTGGATCTGCTGCAGTTCCTAAAACCGACCAAGAAGACCCACCGTCTGTAGAATATTCCACATATAAGATATCCCAATCTTGCTCAATATCAAACGCTAAATCAAACTTAACAAATGTATTTTCTAATACTGATAAATCATAACATTGAGAAACCAAATAAAATTTAGAGGCATCACCGTGTATCCCATCTAAATTAGTTCCGTAAACTTTAGACCCACCAGTAACTGCTGTAGTTAGTGATCTTCCTCCTCCTGGCCCATAGGCATCACCTCTTTCCCAAGTTCCTATTTTACCTCCTAAATCATAAGCTACTAAATTCTCAGCAACAGTCTCAAATGTATTGATAACATTTTCAACACCAGAATCATTTACATTAACAATAACCGTTGTTGTTGTTGTTACCGGATTAGTTCCTGTAATACTTATTTCATGCGTCCCTCTTGTTAATGAACCATAGTTAAATGGTATTCCTGAAACAACTGAACACGAAGCTATATTTCCCGACCAGCTAGCCGCAACATCTGCACCACCATCAATGCTATAGTTATAATCAAATTGTGTTATTGCACTAGTGTTTAAGTTTGATAACATTAATTGAACAGTTTCTGAACCACATGTATCTGGTGTGACAGTAGCATTTATTGATGCTAATGGCATATCAAATGCCTCTGTTCCATCTGTGTTTGAAGCAGGCGAACCTTGATCAGCTGAAGCTCCTAAACCTCTAGCTGCAAAAACTTCCCAAATAAGACATTGATCAACTCCCCCGGTTAAAGCAACATCAGCTGCTAAAATTGCATCTCTTGAATCAACAAAACCAGAACCACATGGTTGTAACTTTAAGCCATCAAGGACTAATTGCATCACTTTATTATTTCCTCCTGTTCCATTATATAAATCTGGGTCATAACCATATTTATCAATATACGCCCATGTTAAATCCCATAACATAGCACACCAAACAGAACCAACACCATGAGGCACAGCTTCAATTTTAATATCATCATATGTATGTGGATTAATTCCTGTATTAGTAGAGTATCTATAAGTTCTTATTCCTCCACCATTTACTCCTTGTCCAATTGCAAAGGTTCCAATACCTCTACCATCAGTAGCTAAATCGCCTGGTTCAATCGTTATCATTAACCCAAACCAATCAGACCAACCTTCACCTTGTTGTTCGCTACCAGAAAGACACCCGCTATTATTTGGACCACCAGCTAATCTTGTAGAAATTCCATGACCGTATTCATGAGCAATAATTCCATTATCTAAATCGCCATCTCTATCAGGGTTTCCTGACGTCCAAAGATACATTTGCATTCTTCCATTACCACCATCAGTAGGTGTACTAAAATTTGCATTATTAGAACCACTACCATCTTGCGCTTCAGCTAAAACATAATCACCACCAATACCTCCATTACCATAATTGTTTTCTTGAAAATTACCTGCAGCTTCATCAAAACCATAGCTATAGTATATATCATGCATCATATTTGTCATGTAGAATACATTTGCTGTATTAGCCGCTAAGTTCTCTGTAGTTGTAGGCGCTTGAGATAAATTTGAAGAAAAATCAAAAGATAATGATGCCGTACCATCTGGCTCATTACCAATACTAGCGTTATTGTTTCCGCTATCATCATAAGCATGAGTATTATTACCTCTTGTTATAGTATATTCCGCTCCAGATACACCATCGGTATCATGCCAACCAAATGGTGAAGCCGTAAGGTTTTCTGGGTCTGTAAGAAGAGTTCGTCCAGCAACACCTCCAACGTGATTTGGACTTTCGGCAGGTAAAGCATACACTCTATAGTTTGCACCATCAACCATCACAGATTCAGCCTCTTTAAATAATTCGAATTTAGAATCTTCTTCTAACATGTCATGCACAGAGTCACTTGAGTGCACATGTCCTGGCGCACCAAAATTACAGGTAATTACTAAATCGTTATAATCAATAATTTCTCCTGTTAATGCATCTACTCTTGCACTCCAATTATGCTTTCCATCTAACGCATACAAACTTAAATCCCAAGAAAGCCTCAACACTTCTTCATCTAAAGCACTATAAACTAACTTTACAGAAATATCTTCTAAAAAAAGATTTTTTTTATCATAAGTATTTTTATTTCTTTCTGATTTTAAAAGCTTTAAGTCCGTTACCTGAGGCATCTTAAATTGTGAAGCTACAGTATTAATTGCTTCTAATTGAGTAATTACGGGCGTCTCATAATTAACTTTATTTGCAACATCTTTTACAAATGAATTACCGACATAAAAAACTTTATCATTTTTAATTGCAATACTAGATATTGCATTAAAAACAGGGATTCGAGTATGTGGTGGCCGGACATAGATATGTGTTATTTCGGTTTTTTTAGACAAATATTCACTATCAACATATAAGTTTTGAATATCATTACTTGTAATATTCAACTTATGTAGTTTTAAGTAGTCCTTTATTTGACCTTCATATTCTGTCTTTTTAAGGTCATCTTGTGCTTTTACATCTGTAGGAATACAACTAAAAAACACTAATAAAAACACTAATTTAATATGTTTTTTTTTCATTTTAACGGGTAGTTTTGGGGTTATATGTTTGCTAATATAGTTAATTTAATTAAAACACTACTCCAAGAAAACAACCTCATAATACCTTTCAAAAAAACCATAGTTTAATTGACAAAATACATATCATCATAACAACAAAAATCTTGACTAACCTATCTCCTTTTCCTACAGACCATCGACTAGAAATCCAAGCCCCAGAAGCATTACCTATAGCTAAAATCAAGCCAAGCTTCCAATTTACCTTATCATTTAATGCAAACATAAAAACAGCACCAATAGTATAAATACACACAACAGCTACTTTCGTTGCATTAGATTTTACCAAGGACAACCTATTTACATATGGCAAAACTATAAGCATCATAAAACCTATACCTGCATTTATAAAGCCACCATATATACCCAAGAAGAAAAAAACAATAATTGAAATATAAAGGTACTTCCCCGTTGTTCGCTCTATCATTTCTGACAATTGCATTTTAGGACTTACTAAAATCATTACAACCACCAATACCATAATAATAGAAAGTATCTTATTGAAGGTATCTCCTTTAATATCTACAGCAATTTGAGCTCCAATTAATGAACCTAATAGCGCTGAAATACCCAAATATAGACTAAATGGATATGTTGTCACATTTTTACTCTGAAACCCTTTAACTCCAATGGCAGTTTGAATTAAAATTGCCACACGATTGGTTCCGTTTGCAACACTTGAAGGCAACCCCATTAGTATAAGTACAGGCATAGTTAACAAAGTTCCTCCTCCGGCAATTGTATTAACAAAACCAGCAACAAAACCTACTCCTATCAACAATAAATACTCCAACATAGATATATAAAAAAAGCCTTACATAATTGTAAGGCTTTTGCGGAGAAGGAGGGATTCGAACCCCCGGACCTGTTACAGTCAACAGTTTTCAAGACTGCCGCATTCGACCACTCTGCCACTTCTCCAGAATGTCTACCAGCTATTTGCTGATTGCGAGTGCAAATATAGGACGTTTTTTAAATAATAAAAGCTTTTTTTAAACTTTTTTTACGGCTTTTTTTTAAGTCCCTATAAATGAGTTTATAACCTCTGAAATTATTTTTCAAACAATGCGATAGTTTCAATATGTGCAGTATGCGGGAATTGATCAACCATACTAATTTTCTTTAATTGATACCCCGCTTCTATTAGCTGTTCTGTATCTCTTGCCTGAGTTGCAGGGTTACACGACACATACACCATACGTTGTGCTCCTAACCTAATTACCTTACGTAATGTTTTTGGCGCTATTCCTGATCGAGCAGGATCTAATATAATTGTTTCTATTTTTCTTGTATACTCCGGATGTTCTAATAAAAATTTACCTACGTCGGCAGTAAAAAATTGCACTCCTTCAATATTATTTCTTTTAGCGTTTTCTTTAGCGTCAACAATTGATGATGCTGCAATATCTACCCCTAATATTTTTGCGTTTTTACTTCGTGAAGCAACAATTTGACCAATAGTTCCAGTACCGCAAAATAAATCCATTACCACTTTATCATCAACGGTTTCTTTCTTTTCTAAAACATAATCAACAACCTTCTCATATAATTTTTCTGCAGATTTAGGATTTGTCTGAAAAAAGCTCTTCATACTAATTTCAAAATTTAGTCCTAACAAATTTTCTACAATTTTCTCTTTACCAAAAACCAAACTAGATTTCCCTGCAGTTGCCAAAGTCCTATCTCCTACCTCATCGTTAATTGAATGTAAAATTCCTGCCAAACGTTCACCAAACAAATCTTTGAATAATGACACAAAGCCTTGCATATCAAATTTAGGTAAGTCATATGATGTTGTTACCAGATTAAATAATAATTCATTACTTTCAATAGATTTACGAACCACTAAAAAACGAAAGAACCCTTCTCTTTTAGGAGCGTGCCATGGAGCCAAACCTGATTTTTCACAAAATTCACGTACAAGTTTTAAATTATCTTCTACCTGTTTATCAAATAACCCAGAATCATTATCTAAATTTTCTGCACACCACCATGTACCACGCTTTTTAAATCCTAATGCAAACTCATCTACATCTGTTTTTAACTCATGATCATAGCGGATTGCTGAAAACCCATACTCCATTTTATTACGATAATGGTGTACTGAGGGAGATGATATAAATTCATCAAATTTATCTTCTATATCTTCAACTTTACCAATACGCTTAAACAACTGTAACGTACTCTCTTTTTTATACTTATGCTGTAAATCTATTGGTAATTTAATATATGGCGCACCCGGAATTACTTGGTATGGCACATCTATTTCATCTGCAGACATTTTTAGTACTTCCTCCAATTTACATTCAGCGTAACGCTTGCTTGTTTTTTTTACCTGAGCTTTGACCAATTGCCCTGGTAAGGTATTAGGTACAAAAACCACAAACTCACCCTCTTCATTTCTAATTCGACCTATTCCTTTTCCTCCAAAAGCATAATCTTCTATTAGAATATTGATGAACTCTCCTTTTTTCACAAACTTATTTCGTTCTCTTCTTGGCATGTTATATGTACTTAAAAAAATCCTTACAAAGCTAAAGAAATAATACACGTGAAATACAATTATCTATCGCTTAAAAATCAAAAAAGGCCTTGATATTCATCAAAGCCTTTTTAAAATTATCTATTTTGTAAACTACTCTCCCATTGCAGCAGATACTTTAGCTGACAATTTCTTGTAAGTTCCGTTTTCTAAACGCTCTCTAATTCCTGAAAACGCATTTAATGTAATTTCAATATCCTCCATAGTATGTGACGTTGTTGGTATTAAACGCAATAGAATTAATCCTTTTGGAATTACCGGATATACAACTATAGAACAGAAAACACCAAAATTTTCTCTCAAATCTTTAACCAATGCCATTGCTTCAGGAATACTTCCTTTTAAATACACTGGCGTAATACAAGTTTGAGTTGTTCCTAAATCAAAACCTCTTTCACGCAAACCACCTTGTAAAGCTCTTACATTATCCCATAACTTGTCTTTAAGCTCAGGCATTGTCTTTAACATTTCTAAACGTTTAAGAGCCCCTACTACCAATTGCATTTGTAATGATTTAGCAAACATTTGTGAGCGCATATTGTATTTCATGAAATCAATGATTTCTTGATCTGCGGCAAAAAATGCTCCCGTACTTGCCATTGATTTTGCGAATGTTGCAAAATACACATCAATACCATCTTGACATCCTTGCTCTTCACCAGTTCCTGCTCCAGTTTTACCTAGAGTTCCAAACCCATGTGCATCATCTACCAATAAACGGAAATTGTATTTATCTTTTAATGCTATAATTTCTTTAAGCTTTCCTTGCTCACCACGCATACCAAAAACACCTTCAGAGATTAATAAAATACCTCCTCCTGTTTTTTCTGCAAGCTTAACAGCTCTTCCTAAATTTTTCTCGATACTTTCAATATCATTATGTTTATAGGTGAAACGTTTACCCATATGCAAACGAACACCATCAATAATACATGCATGAGCATCTACATCATAAACAATAATATCATCTTTGGTGACTAATGAATCAATTGCTGACACCATTCCTTGATACCCAAAATTTACTAAGTAAGCAGCTTCTTTTTGTACAAATTCAGCTAACTCATCTTGCAATTGCTCATGTAACTCGGTATGACCAGACATCATCCTTGCCCCCATAGGGTAAGCAGAACCATATTTTACACCCGCTTCTCCATCTACTTTTCTTACTTCTGGGTGATTTGCAAGACCTAAATAATCATTGATACTCCAAGTTACTACCTCTTTTCCTTGAAACTTCATTCTGTTAGAAATCTCTCCTTCAAGCTTAGGAAACACAAAATAACCTTCTGCTTGCTCTGCCCATTTACCTAGAGGTCCTTTATCCTTATAGATTTTCTCAAATAAATCTCTCATTATATCAATTTTAGATTTTACAACTGCGAAAATAATTAAATAAACCCTTTTATCATAATATTTTTGCCAACAAAAAAAAGCGCTAACATATGTTAACGCTTTTTTGACTCTATCTTAACGTAAATAATTACTTGACGTATTCTATTTTCTTTGGATTTTCTTCTTGAACAGTATCAAAGAACCCTTGATCTTCCATCCATTTATCATTATAAATTTTACTCATATAACGTGAACCGTGATCTGGTAAAATTACAACAACATTACTATTTTCATCAAACTTACCTTCTTCAGCATATTGTTTTACAGCTTGAACTGCAGCACCACTTGTATAACCTACAAATAAGCCTTCACATTTAGCTAATTCTCTAGCTGTGTGTGCACTTTCTTGATCAGTTACTTTTACAAATTCATCAATGGCGTCAAAATCTGTAGCAGATGGTATTAAATTTTTACCAAGCCCCTCAATTCTGTATGGGTAAATTTCATCTTTATCAAACTCTCTTGTTTCATGAAAACTTTTTAAAACAGATCCAAAAGCATCAACTCCTAAAATTTGAACATCTGGGTTTTGTTCTTTCAAATATTTTGCTGTACCTGAAATTGTTCCTCCTGTACCACTACAAGCAACTAAATGTGTAATCTGTCCTTGTGTTTGATTCCATATTTCTGGACCAGTTGAATGGTAATGTGCATCTATGTTTAATTCGTTAAAATACTGATTAATATAAACAGACCCTTTAACTTCTTTATGTAAACGTTTTGCAACCTCATAGTAAGACCTTGGATCATCAGCACTAACATTTGCTGGACATACATACACCTTGGCCCCCATGGTACGTAACATATCTATTTTGTCTGGTGAGGATTTAGAACTTACTGCTAAAATGCATTCATAGCCTTTTATAACACTCACCATTGCAATACTAAAACCTGTATTTCCTGAAGTTGTTTCTATGATTGTATCGCCTGGTTTAATTAAACCTTTTCTTTCAGCCTCCTCTATAATATATAATGCAATTCTATCTTTTGAAGAATGCCCTGGATTAAAAGCCTCTACTTTAGCAAAGAAGTTTCCTTTTAAATTTTGAGTTATATGTTCTAACTTTATTAATGGCGTGTTTCCTACTAAATCTAAAACACTGTTATATGCTTGAATTTCTTCTCTCATAAATGATTTTAAAAATTAAGCTATTTTATTATTTGAAAATAAAACAACCGGACAAAGATAGTTATTTTTTTTTATTCTTTAATTTTTTCTAAATTTAACATAAATGCATACTCGGCTGCAATTTCTTTTAACGCTTCAAATCTACCAGATGCACCTCCGTGTCCAGAATCCATATCGCACTTAAACAACAGTAAATTATTATCCGTTTTTGACTCTCTTAATTTTGCAGTCCATTTTGCTGGCTCAAAATACTGTACTTGAGAATCATGAAAACCGGTTATAATAAATGTATTAGGATAATTTTGTGCAACTACATTATCATATGGTGAATATGATTTCATATAATCATAATATCCTTTTTCATTAGGATTCCCCCACTCATCATACTCTCCTGTTGTTAAAGGTATTGAATCGTCTAGCATTGTTGTTACAACATCTACAAAAGGGACAGCTGCAACTACTCCGTTGTAAGTTTCAGGGCTTAAATTCATTATTGCCCCCATTAACAGTCCTCCAGCACTACCACCCATTGCATACAAATGATCTGCTGATGTATAATTTTCTTTTATTAAGTGCTTGGAGCAATCAATAAAGTCTGTAAATGTGTTCATTTTTTTATACAACTTTCCATTTTCATACCAATGTCTTCCTAAATACTCACTACCACGTATATGTGCAATTGCAAAGACAAAACCACGATCTAACAAACTTAAACGTGTAGTACTAAAACCATCTGAAATTGTATATCCGTATGAACCATAGGCATATTGCAACAATGGTGTCTTTTTATTTAGTTTGGTATCTTTTCTGTACACTAATGATATGGCAACTTTTTCGCCATCTCTAGCAGTTGCCCATATTCTCTCTGATGTATAATTGTTTTTATCAAATTGTCCTCCTAAAACTTCTTGTTCTTTTTTAACCTCTTTCTCTTTAGTTTCCATATTGAAATCTATTGTAGATGAAGGTGTTGTAAAAGAGTTATAACCGTAACGTAGAATATTTGTATCAAAATCAACGTTTACAGATGTATAAACTGAATAGGTTTCATTATCAAAAGGCAAGTAATATGAACTAGCCCCATCCCAACGTGATATTTTAATTTTTGACAATCCATTTTCCCGCTCACTTACTACAAGATAGTCTTTAAAAATTTCAATATCTTCTAACAATACATTTTCCCTATGTGGTATAAAATCAACCCAATTATCTTGTGATGTTTTATTTTCTGGGGTAACCATTAACTTAAAATTAGTAGCCCCATCTTTATTTGTCACTATATAAAACTTATCTTCAAAATGTGCAATATCATATTCCAATCCTCGTTCTCGAGATTGAAACACCTTAAAATTGCCGTCTGGAGTATTAGCATTTAAAACTCTATATTCACTAGTTAAAGTACTACTTGACCCTATAATTATAAATTTCTTTGATTTAGATTTATATACAAAAGTACTAAACGTCTCATCAGTTTCATTAAAGACCTCTTTATCGTTTTTAGGATTATCATTTAAAAAATGCTTAAAAACCCTATCAGAGCGCAATGTTTCGTCATCTTTTCTAGTGTAAAATAACGTCATGTTATCATTTGCCCATGTAGAGCCACCTGTGGTGTTCTCTATTTTATAAGGTAACACCTCTCCAGTTTCAATATTTTTAATTTGAATTACATATTGTCTTCTACTTATAGTGTCTAAACCAAAAGCTACATATTTATTATCTGGACTTACATTTATGCCGTTTAAGTTGAAATATGAGTGCCCCTCAGCCATTTTATTACAATCAAACAATACTTCTTCAGTGGCCGTTAATGAATCTTTCTTTCTAGTGTAAACAGGATAATCCTTACCTATTTCATATTTTGTAATATACCAATACCCGTTATATTTATATGGTACAGAAGAATCATCTTCTTTAATTCGCCCCTTCATTTCCTCAAATAACGACTCCTGAAAATCCTTCGTATCACTTGTCATTTTATTGTAATAATCATTCTCTCGTTCAAGATAATCTATCACCTCTTCATTATCCTTATCATTCAACCAATAGTAGTTATCCACTCTAACATCGCCATGTTTTTCAAGAGTCTTAGGTCTTTTTTCTGCGGTTGGTGCTGGAATTTTATCTATTATTTTCATTTGGGCATCTTTTTTACAAGCAAGTGCAAAAATAAGCGTAAGAATAAGGACTGAAAGCTTTTTTATCATTTTATTTAGTATTTTCGAT
>CAJXHW010000011.1 GCA_913054565.1 uncultured Kordia sp.
ATCCATAGTGTAATTAATAGGATAGATATTAGAAGAACCTATAACTTAATAGATACTATAGATAAGGATGCTTTTATTATAGAGTTTGATGTAAATAATATAAAAGGTGGCATATATACTACTTTCCTTTCTAAGGAAGGTTTAAAAAAGTTATCGCCAAAAATGTATCTTAAAAAAACAAGAAAGTCTGAATAGTATATTATTCAGACTTTTTTTTACCAGTTATTAAAAATGTTACATCATTCCGCCTCCACCTTGCTTTTCGTTATTGTCACGACGTTTACGTTGTAAGGCTTTGTTTTTTCCTCCTCCAAAACGGTAGTTAAACCCGATATATGCCGATTGACTTTCCCAGTTAAATTCACCTACTTGCCTGTAAGGCTTATTACCTTCAAAGGCAAATTTCATACTATTGAAAATATCACTTACACGTGCACTAATAGTTCCTTTTCCTTTAAAAATAGTATAGCTGGTACCAGTATCAATTTTCCACATTGGTTTTCTTTTAAACTGTAAGCCTAAACTTGCGCCACGGTAAAAACCGGATAATTGAAAACGTAATTTTTTAGTAGCCGTAAAGTTGTTATTAATACGGGTGTTAAATTCTGTATTATCAATTTCAACAGATTCGAATCCGCTTGGTGCCGATTCGCTAGAAACAATTCCTTTTGTAGTTTTGTAATATAAATCCATACTAGCATTAGCACTCCACCATTTTACAAAACGTAAATTTCCCGAAGCTTCAAATCCAAAAGCATTGTTATTATCAAAGTTGCTATGTGATAAAATTAGCTTATTTTCTTCAGTAGGGTGTAAGGTTACCGAACGTGATATTTCATCGTTAATTTGTCGGTAAAATATACCTGTTGTAATAGATCCTATTTTTGTTTTTCTGGTATAATTTATTTCATATGAGTTGGTGAACTGTGGTTTTAATGCTGGGTTTCCTTCGGAATCAACTGCAGGTGTACTCCACTCTCTAATTGGGTTTACTTGTCCTATACTTGGTCGGTCAACTCTTCTGGAGTAGCTTAGGTTAAACGAATTTTTTTCGTTAGCGGTATAGGTTATAAATGCTGAAGGATATATTGAAAATATCTCATCTTTAAAAGTACCTGTGGTATAGGTATAGCCCCCAGGAGAAACATCTTCATAACCGTTAAACGTTGCATCTACATTATACTGTTCCAAGCGTGCACCAAATTGAGCGCTCCATTTTTCCCATTGTTTGCTGTAAGTTGCATATCCTGAAAAAATATTTCTGTCATACTCAAAACCTGCACTTTTGAATGCATTTGTGGAAATTAATTGGTTTTCGGTATTTTGAGTTCGGCTTTCTAAACCTAGTTCTAATTTTGATGATTCTGATAGTGGGCGTACATAATCTAAATTAATTAAAATATTATCACGGTTATTATCAATATCGTCAATATTTCCGTCAAAGGATTGAGTAGTGGTATTGTCAGTGGTATTATCTTGTAAATACCTATAGTCAAAAACTGCATAATCAGGTCTTGCGGTAGTATTGTAGTTTACTTCAAGCTCTAGGTTTTGTCCTTCTTTTCCAAAATCAACTTTATAATCTACATTATAAGTTTGTGAGTGCGAATCGGTGTCACTTATGTTATTTTGAAAAGTATCTCTTGAATTAATATTGTTGTTGGTAAAATCACCATCGTTATTGTCTGTAAAATCTACATGGGTTTTACCAAAAGAATCACTGTAAAATAGGTTTTGTGTTGTGTAAAAGGACAAGGTGTTTTTATCATTAATGTAATAATCTATTCCCGCTTTAATTAAGTGCGAAGTATTATCATTACCAAAGTTAAAATCAGAACGGTTCTGAAAATTTTGTTGGTAACTATTTTTGTAACCGTCGTTAGCACGTTTACCAGTATTGAAACCATAATTACCATAAATATTTACTTTTCCTACTTTGTAGTTTAAGCCTAAGGCACTATTAAATTTAGGTGTTATAGCAAAGGTAGCACCGGTATTGATATTACCGTTAAATCCCATGTTGCTATTTTTGTGTAATACAATATTGATAATACCACTCATTCCTTCAGGATTGTATTTTGCTGAGGGATTGGTAATGAGTTCTATTTGTTTGATAGAAGCAGAAGGAATTTGCTGTAAGAGTTGTGAGGGAGCAATGTTAGTAGGTTTTCCGTCTACTAAAACACGTACATTATCATTTCCTCTTAAAGCGATAGCACCAGTTTGTTGGTCAACACTTACAGATTGGATATTGTTCATGATTTCTGAAGCTGTAGCTCCAGCTGAAGTAAGGTCTTTACCAATATTAATAACTTTACGATCTATTTTTTGAACAACACTTGACGTTTCAGCAATAACAACAACTTCATCAAGTTGATCTGCATCTTCGGATAATACTATGGTAGCTAGTGAATGTGTAGCATCTTCCTTTGTAAATGTAATTTTTCTGATGTCAGTTTTATAACCTATAAATTGAATTTCAATTGTATTTTCTCCAAGCGCAATTTTTTCAATATTAAACAACCCCTCATCATTTGTTATACCACCTGTAAGTACAGTGTTATTTGCATTTTTAACAATAATGCTTACATAAGGCAGAGCTTCTTTTGTGGTTTGATCAATGACCTTTCCAGAAACTACTCCTACCTTAGGAAGCCCTTCTTGAGCAAATGTTATTATAGTAAATAACATTACTGTGAATTGAATTAGTTTTTTCATGATTTGTTTTTTGAATGATGTTTTGTAATGATTTGTTTTACAAGACGACCAAAGAAAGCATTAGTTACTCGTATCTTTTGTATTAACACTATTTTAACATTTATTAAATGCAAGTGTGATTTGAGATAGGAGTGAAGTAAATTTAAGTGTATGAAAACAAAAACTTTAGTGTTTGGAGCATCGTTAAACCCAGAGCGTTATTCTAATACGGCTATTCATAAATTGAGGGCTAATAATTATGAGGTTGCAGCATTTGGATTAAGATCTGGAGAGGTTTCAGGCGTGATAATTGAAACAGAATTACTTTCTCATGATACTATTGATACTATAACACTTTATATGAACCCTAAAAGGCAAGAAGCATACTATAAATACTTATTAGATTTAAATCCTAATAGAGTGGTTTTTAACCCAGGAACAGAAAATCAGGAGTTTTATAACTTACTCAAAAATAATAACATTGATTATGAAGTTGCTTGTACATTAGTGTTGTTAAGTACAAAACAATATGGTTTTAATAAAAAAAATCCCGTTTAATACACGGGATTTTTTTATTAATATGATAAATTTTTTAGTGTTGGTGTCCGTGTGCCCCATGAACATGTTTATGTTCTACTTCTTCAGCTGTAGCTTCTCTCATTTCAACAATTTTACCTGTAAAATGTAAGTCTTGATCTGCTAATAAATGATTAACATCTACAGTTACTGTAGATTCATTGATAGCTAAAATTTTACCAGGAATCACGTTTCCGTTTTGATCTTGTAATGGCAATACGTTACCAACCTCAACTTCAGGAATCATTTTCCCTTCGTTCATAAACATATCTTGAGCAAGTTCAATTACTGCTTCTTCTTTACGTGTACCGTAAGCGTTTTCAGATTTTATTCCGAAAGAAAACGTATCACCTTCGTTTAAACTTGTAATGTTAGCTTCAAATTCAGGAATCATTTGTCCTAAACCAGATAAAAATGCTAAAGGCTCTTTTCCTTCAGTAGATTCAATCATTTCTCCTTCTGCAGTATCTTTATAAAGATTGTATTCTACTGCGATTGCTTTGTGCTTTATGTCACTCATGAAAATTAATTTTCGGCAAAAGTAGTATTTAATTGTAATTTAGAAAGATAAAAACCTGTTTAGTTGATAGATTATAGAAATTAATTAGTTTTTCGTTTTAATAATAACAGTCCTAAAAACGTTAGGGCACCATTAAGAATTAAGATAAAAAAGCCAAATTCAAAGCCAAACCACTTTAAACTATTAACACTAATAAAGTAAGATAAAATAGGAGATAATAGAGCTACTATTGGAACTAGTTTATCTTTAATTTGCCATTTTGTAAATAAGCCAAAAGCATACAAACCTAATAGTGGGCCATATGTATAACCTGCAAATTTGAAGAGTTTAGCTATGACACTTACATCTTTTAAAACATATTTAAAAATGATAATTACTGCAATTAAAACAAGAGATATGGCAATATGAATTTTCTTTCGAATGTTTATTTGCTGCTGTTCATCATACTTTTTTTCAATGTCTAAAATATCAATGCTAAAAGATGTTGTTAAGGATGTTAAAGCACTATCCGCACTGCTGTAAGCTGCTGCAATTAACCCTAATAAGAAAAAAATAAAGACTCCAGTACCTAAATGATTTTGTGCTAAAACAGCAAATAAATCATCTTTATGTGCATCAATTCCGTTTTGTTGTGCATAAACAGTAAGTAATAGTCCTAAACTTAAAAAAATAAAATTGACAACGGTTAGCACAATAGTAAACCAAAAAATGTTTTTTTGAGCATCTTTTAATGTTTTACAGGTTAGGTTTTTTTGCATCATATCTTGGTCTAAGCCTGTCATCACAATAGCAATAAAAGCTCCAGATATAAACTGTTTCCAGAAATAATTACCAGCTTTATAATCATCAAAGAAAAATATTTTAGACAAATCATTATCTAAAACAAACCCAAGGGTTGATTGCCCGTTTAAATTGATATTGTCGCTAACAAAATAAATTGTTACCCCAACAGCAATGAGCATAAATAAAGTTTGCAAAGTGTCTGTCCAAACAATAGTTTTAATGCCAGATTTGAAAGTGTATAGCCAAATGAGTAATACTGTAATTGTTACGGTTTGCCAAAACTCAACACCTAAAGCATCAAAGAGTATAATCTGTAATACGTTGGCAACTAAAAAAAGTCTAAAGCTAGCTCCAATTACTCTTGAAATAAGAAAAAAACTGGCTCCAGTTTTATAAGAATAGTTTCCAAAGCGTGTTTCTAAATAGGTGTAAATAGATGTTAAATTAAGTTTATAATATAAAGGCAATAATACAAGTCCGATTACTGCGTAACCAATAATATAACCTAACACCATTTGCATGTAACTAAATTGAGAAGCCTCAATCCAACCCGGTACAGAAATAAAAGTAACTCCAGATAGTGAGGCGCCAATCATACCAAAAGCAACAACATACCAAGGAGATTGTTTGTTACCTTTAAAAAAAGCATCGTTACCAGATTTTTTTCCCGTTAGGTGTGAAACTAAAATTAATAAACCAAAATAGGCAGCAATTAATAAGATTATTTGTGTAGCAGTCATAAGTTTTAATTAGTTGACCAAAATACAAATTAACTTCATGTGTTGTAAATATTGTACCTAAGATTTAATGAAAATCACTATTGATAATGTAAATTTGTGACATGGAATTCTCGTCAAAACTTTTAGAAAACGCAGTATATGAAATGTCACAATTGCCAGGTATTGGTAAACGTACTGCATTACGTTTAGTATTACATTTATTAGGACAACATAAAGACCAAACAAACCGATTGTCTTTTGCCTTACAACAAATGCGATCTGAATTAAAATACTGTAAAAGTTGCCATAATATTTCCGATGTCGATTTATGTGAAATATGTGCAAACACGTCACGTAATGACCGTTTAATTTGTGTAGTGGAAGATATTAGAGATGTAATGGCTATTGAAAGTACAGGGCAATTTAAAGGGTTGTATCATGTTTTGGGGGGTAAGATATCTCCAATTGATGGTGTTGGTCCATCAGATTTAAATATTGATTCATTAGTACAAAAAGTGTTGGATAAAAATGTAGATGAATTGATATTTGCTTTAAGTTCAACAATGGAAGGGGATACTACTAACTTTTATATTTTTAGAAAAATTGAATCGGCAGAAATTACGGTTTCAACAATAGCAAGAGGTATATCTGTTGGTGACGAATTGGAGTATGCTGATGAAGTGACTTTAGGACGTAGTATTTTACACCGGATTCCTTTCGAACAATCCTTAAAAGGGTAGTAAATATAGGATGTGTAAGAGTTTGGATGTGCTTAAATGTTTAGCAAAGAAGTAAATATATACAAGCTTTCGATTTTAAATACTAAAGTCCGTATTATTTATAGGTGTTGTTGTAAAACGTTTTTTATTTACGTGAATCATATAGAATTTCTTTCGCCAGACTATTATTCTCAGTTGGTAGACATACAAAACTAGGTGCTAAAACATTTTGAATGGATAAAAAACCATATTCAGGATTAAATAGTAGATAGCCTTCGTCCGGTCTTAATTCTCGGCTTCTGTATGTATTAAATTCATAATCTTGTAAATTTTTATTTATATAGACGGGATTGCCAGAGAGAATACGTTCAGAACCAAACATTAATATTCTATTAGAGTTTTTGTTAAAAGAAAACTCTAAATTTTTTTCTTCGTTTATTGAATGTCGGTAATTGTAAGTTGTAATGCTATCACCTTCTTTAATGATAAGTTCGCAATTCATGATAGGCTTAGCTTTATCTGTATAAAAAGCATGAACTGTTCTACTTTCAATAGATGTTTTGTTTTTAGGTTTTGAGCAATTAATTAGAACAAAACTAAGTAATATATAGATTGTGTTTTTCATTTACTCTTTTTTAATACTCTATAAGAACTAATACCATTTGTTATTTCATAAATTCCATATAGAATTATCCAGAGTGGAGCAAGTTGGACGCCAATTATCAAGTGTAGTTCATAATTTACAGTTCCATAAGTAAATAATAGAAAACTTATTAGAATTCCAAATAACACTGCAAAAACTCCAACGAAATAATTTAATTAGTAATGTGGGTTTTTTTTCAAAATTTTTAAACAACCAATTGCAATCATTGAAATAATAAAAGTTACAAATATAGTAAGCACCATAAAATTCGATTTGTCAGTACCAATCATTTGACTGGTAATAGCAGTACTGAATAATATAATCATTAATAATCTAGAAATCTCCCAGATATATTTTGTCGCGTTATAAAATTTATTCAATATGTTCTTTTTTATTTTTTACAACGTTTAGTATAAGAGCAGTAGTGGATTTAATGAACTGACTTTTCGGATAGCAAGATACTTAATTAGATGCAAAAACAGTTCGAGTTTACCCCAAACCGCTATTGCTTTTATACAATGTTGTAAGCTGGCCTCTTTCTTTTCAAGTCGTGGTATGTCTCTTTTAAATTGGTCATTTTACGTGTCTGTTTTTCCGTCAGTTTGCCTTGCGTGTCGGAAGTTTTAAAAATTTTGAAGGGAAGGGATTTTAAAAAATAATTTTTCTTTTGATGGTAAAGGTGTAAGCTCTTTTGCAATTTTTGGTCTGTGCGTTGGCTTGTGCGAATTGCAAATGTGCTTACACCTGTGAGATGGCTAATTTCTTCTGTTAAGCTTTTCTTTAGCTGTGTCCACTAAATAATAAACCATAGGAACTAAAAAAACTGTCAAAATTAATGAGGAAAGCAGTCCACCAATGATTACCCAAGCAAGTCCGTTTTTCCATTCTGCTGCTGTCCCTGTTGCCATTGCAATGGGAAGCATACCAACAACCATTGAAAGAGTTGTCATCAGGATTGGTCGCATACGTCCTTTTCCTGCAATGATTAAGGCTTCTTTAAAATGTTTGCCTTCTGCTTTTAATTGATTAGTAAAATCGACAATTAGAATAGCGTTTTTTACCACTAAGCCCATTAGCATAATTAAACCCAATAAGGCGAATAAACTCAGATTGCTTAACGACAAATTCAATGCAAAAAACGCCCCAATTGCTGCAACTGGTATAGAAAACAAAACTACAAATGGATAAACAAAACTGTCATACAGTGCCACCATAATCAGGTAAATCAATAAAAACGAAATGAGTAAAACGGAACCTAATGCTCCAAAACTATCATTCTGTCTTTTGATGTCGCTTCCCCAAGTCATTTGTATTCCGCTTGGCAATGGATTTTCTTTGAGATAAGCTACTACATCGTCTGCTACAGTTCCTGATGGTCTGCCTAATGCGTCAGAAGTAAGTGTAACTGCTGGTTGTCGGTCTTTCCTTTCTAATAAGGAAGGAGAATTATCTTGCTCTACGCTTGCAAATTGAGAAACTTCAATGGGTATTCCCATTGGGTTAATGATAGAAAGTTGTTGAACATCTTCAAAATTTTGTCGGCTAAATTCATCTAACCAAATTCGCACAGGATATTCCGTTCCGTTTTCGGTTAAGGTCGCATCGTCATTTCCTGTAAAGGCAGTTCTTAGGTTCAATCCAACATAAGCCGTTGTTAAACCCAATCGTTGCATTTTATCTTTGTCTGGAATTATTTTGTATTCAGGGCTACCTGCTTCAACGGATAAGCGAACATTATCCGCACCGGGAATTTTTTCAATTACCATTTTCAATTCATCACCTGTTTTCATTACCAAATCCAAATTGCTACCGCTTAATGTAATTTCAATTGGTGCTGAACGTGGAATTAAACCCAATGCTGCCATTGAATAATTGATACTCGGAAATTTTGACTTTAGTTCTTCCCGAAGATTTTTCATAAATGTTTCGGTAGGTAAATTATCCAATTCTTTTTTTGATTTTAATTGAATAGTGAATTCCGTTTTATTTGCTGAACCTACACCCAAACTTCCAATCCCAGTGCTTGGTCCGCCAATATTGCTGAATACCGTTGCTACTTCGGGTTGTTGAATAATGTATGTTTCAATTTTTTGAGCAATTAAATTGTTTTGATGTATAGATGTGGACTTATCAAATTCTAATGCCATTCTAAATTTTCCTTGGTCGCCAGTTGATATTAATTCTTTACCGATAATTCCTTGTTTCATAATGCCTAAAGTCATTGCAAAAAGCACAATAACGATACCTGTAAAAGCTAATTTATGGCTCAACACCCATTCTAATCTTCGACCATACCATTCATTAAAGTTTTCTAATTGAATTTCAAACCACAGTAAAAAGCGATTGAAAAAATTGGTAGGTTGTAAGTCTTCTTTTTTGCCAATACGAGAAGCCATCCAAGGCGTTAAAGTAAAACCAACTAATAAACTGGTGAGTGTAGAGGTTATAACGACAACCGAAAACTGCTTGAGCATATCGGCAACAAATACTTGAAGAAAAAGAATAGGTAAAAAAACCACAACGTCAACTAAGGTGATGGATAAAGCAGCAAAGCCAATTTCCATTCTGCCATCCATTGCAGCAGATCGTTTGTCTTTACCTTTATCTAAGTGCTTTTGAATGTTTTCTAAAACTACGGTTGCATCATCTACCAAAATACCAATGATTAAAGACATTGCAAGCAAGGTCATTAGGTTTAAGGTGTAACCCAAAAGCCACATCACAGCGAATGCGGTAACTAAAGATGTTGGAATAGCTACCAATACGATTAAGGAATTTCTAAAACTTCGTAGAAATAAAAGCATTACCAACGATACCAACAGAACCGCTAAGATTAAATCGAAAACAACGGAATTAACGGCTGCAATCGTGTTGTCGGTGCTATCGTCTGCAATAATAAATTTTACACCCGAACTGGTATTTTGTTGTTCGATGGATTGAAATTTTTCTCGAACGGCTTTTGAAACATCTACTGCGTTTGCATCTCCTTGTTTTTTCAGCATTAAACCAATGCCGTTTTTACCGTTGTAGCGACTGATAGAAGTTGTTTCCTTTACGCCATCTATAACATCTGCTATTTCTTTTACATAAACTGGACTTCCTAATACAGGCATAGCAACTTGGACATTTTTAATATCCTCAATAGATGCAAATTTTCCCGTTAAACGAACTGAATTACTTTCTTTTTCGGTTTGCACCTTTCCAGCAGGTAAGTCTAAACCAGAACGATTAATTGCTTCAACAACTTGAACCATTGAAATTTTATACAATTTCAGTTTGTCCTGATTTATTTTTACTTGTATTTCTCTTTCTTCACCGCCTAAAACAGTAATCTCTGCAACGCCTTTTATTTGTTGAATTTGTGGCAAATAATCATCTTTCATTTTTTGATAAAACTCGGTCGCAGACAAATCGCTTGTTGCACTGATAGACATTATCGGCAAATCATTTGGCGAAACTTTACTCATTACAGGACTTAAAATATCCTGTGGTAAATCTTTGCGAATGTTGTCAATGTAGCGTTGTGCGTCTTGCATTGACTTATCCAAATCTGTTCCATATTTCAGATTAGCTATGATGATAGAAGCATTGGGCAATGATTTTGTAACCAAGTAATCTACACCTTCCAAATTCGATAAAGCGTCTTCTATTTTTCGTGAAACGGATGTTTCTACTTCGTTTGGTTCTGCACCAGGGTAAACAGTTTTAATTACAACCACAGGCTGGTTAAAGTCAGGCATTAACTCGTAACTTAAATTTTTATACCCGATAAATCCTAATAAAGTAAATACACTGAAAAGCACTATTATCAGCGAAGGACGTTTGATTGATATTTCTGTAATATTCATTTTTCGCTGATTTTATTTAACAGTTACATTCGCCCCATCAAAAAGATTGATGAAGCCATTCGTTACAATTACATCACCTTCATTTAACCCATTTGAAACAACTGCTTTGTTTTGTATCTTGTTTGATATAGTGATGTTTTGCAAAAGGGCTTTGCCATTTTGCACTATGTAAACTTGCGGTTGGTTTTCAGTTCCTTGTATGGCAGAAGACGGAATGATAATTCCCCTTCCAGACGTTTCGCTTTTGAGTAAAACTTTACCAAACATCCCAGATTTTATTTTCAAGTCCGATGTGTTACTTACCGTAAACTGAACAGGAAAACTACTGCCCATATTAGCTTTACTGCCAATCATAGTAGTTTTTCCAGTCAATAGGATTTCAGTATAGGCATCTGCCGAAAGTGAATAGCTTTGATTTAATTTAAACTGACTTAAATCTTTTTCGGGAACATTTACGGTGAATTTTAAAGTTGTAATGTCCGTTATTTGGAGTAATGGAACTCCCGGTGCAGCAAAAGCTCCTTCCTCACTTAATTTTGCAGTAACAACTCCGTTAAAAGGTGCTTTGATGGTCGTTTTGTTTATCTGCTCCAACAAAGTTGCTTTCTGAACTTTTGCAGATTTCAAACCTAATTCTGCTTTTTCTAATTGAACACCTTGAATGGCATCTGCTTTAGCCAAAATGGTATAGCGATTTACATCTGCTTCCAATCCTTCTATTTGCACTTCAATGGTTTGCAGTTGCAATTTCAGCAATGAATTATCCAATTGAATTAAAGGTTGACCTTTACTTACCACGCTTCCAGCATCAACTAAAATGGCGTTAATTTTCCCTTGTAATTCGGCACTTTTTTTTGTTTCCTTGTTGGGCTCAAATGTGCCTGAATAAGAAAATTCTGCATTCACATTTTCAAGTTGCAATGTATCTACTTGAACATTTATAGCTTGTTCTTTATCGTATTGATAGACTTTACTCTGCGTAATTTCCTTGTTTGTTTTCAACTTAATTACCACAATGGCAATTATCGCCAACGGAATGATGACGTAGAGTGCTTTTTTTAGGATTGATGATTTTGTATTCATTGTGATAATTATTTGATTATTGAAATATTTCCAGTGAGTTTTTTAAGTTCTAAGTCTGCTTTTAGGTAATCAATTACAGCAGATAGGTAGGTTTGTTGTGCTTCACGAAAAGCATTGTCTGCAAGAAAAACATCTGTTAAACTTGCCGTTCCTTGTTTCTGTTGAAGAACGGTTTGCTCATAGATTGTTTGTGCCAATTGGATTTGTTCTGTTGTGGTTTCTACCGTTTTTTTAGCGACTTCTCTTTGTATTTTGGCATTTTCAACTTGCATATTGTTTTGTTCGGTAAGCATTCCAAATTGAAGTTCGTTGTTTCGGAGTTCAAGCGTTTTCTGATTTATTTTTCGCAGTGTAACCGTTCCATTAAATAATGGATAAGATAATTGAACACCTGCAAAACCAATCGGATAAAAATCAAGGAAAGAAGCAGGTTGTCCGTTATAACCAAAGCCCGTTGTTCCATACATTCCAACCAGATTTAGCGAAGGCAAATACCTTGTTTTGTTGAGTGTGTTGAGTTCACTTGATAATAAGCGATTTTGAGTTTTTATGATACGAATATCTAAGGTTGATGCAGGAGTGTATTCATTTGTGTTTTGATATTGAATGTTTGGTTCAATTTGCAGATTTTGTTCAATGGAAATACCCATAGCAAATTTCATCGCATTTAGAACCTGCTCGTATTTGCTTTTGATGGTTTCCTTTTGGGTGGTTAATTGTGATACTTGTAATTTTACCTTGCTTACATCTGTTCCTTTGGCAAGCAATTGTTCATTGAGCAATTGCATATTTTTTAGAAGTCTTTCTGCATTAATCAGATTACTGTCAATAAATGCCAATTGATGATGCAAGATTTGGGCATTGTAATACAAATTGGAAATTTCAAAATAGATTTGCTCCTCCGTTTTTTGATACTGTAAGTCGGTCAATTCCGAAGCGATTTTTGTTGTTTGTATAGCTCCATAAACTTGTGGATTATACAATGGCATTGAGAGTTGCAAGTTTGCGTTTATGTTGTGCGGAACGCCAAACTGCATTGCTCTGTATTCACCTTCAGGTAATGCAGGATTAAAAGCATTCACTGGTAAAAGCTGATAGGGCAGGTTTGCAAAATACTTGTAATCCGCATTGGCTGTTACTTTCGGAATTAAATTGGCTTTGGCTTCTTTTTCTCTTTGTTCGCCAATAGCGATATTGTTTCTGTTCATTTGCAGGTTTTTGTTATGAACCTGTGCGGTGTCAATACATTGTTGCAACGACAAAGTTTGTGCTTGTGCAGATTGAAAGCCTCCTATTATCAATAATAGAGCAACATAATGTTTGTGAATATTCGCTAACTTCATTGGTCAATTTTTTTTACTTAATGAGAATTAATTGACTTTCAATTGTTCCTACAACCCAATGTTTTACCATTGGTTCAATGTTTACAAAATCACCAGATAATAGTGTTTCTTTTATTCCATTTTCATTTTCAAAAATCACTTCTCCTTCCACGCAAATCAAAATTGCTGGTGTTTTGGTAATATGCTCTTTTAACTTTTCGCTTTTCAAAATTTGAATAGCTGTTGCGTTACCCAGTTCACTTTTGAAAAGAGAAGTTGCTGAAACTGGTTTTTCTTGTGTATGTAATTCCTTTATGTTCATTGGAAGTATTGATTAAATGTTGTGAATGAAATTTGAATATTTTCAAAATGCTTTGATGCTTCGGTTTCATCTTTAGCTTCTGAAAGTTCTTTTACCAAATCAATATATGGCAACAGCCACTTGTGCAATTCATCGTGGGCTTTGCCTTTCATTGTGCAGTTTGAAGTAAGTAAATCAATGTTTGATTGTAGTTTTTCAGATAATGATTTGTAATCTTTTTGCTCGACTTTAGAAAAGGAAACAACATCATTTTCCATATTTCTGATATGAGTTAGCATATTGGCAACAACTTGCCATTTTTCACCATTGTTAAGTTCGATGACTTCACTTTCATCATCGTGATGATGATCATTATGTTCGGCAACTTCTTTTTGATTATTTAATTTCTCGTTTGTGGAATTGCCACAACTGTATAGCAATAAGCTACCTACGGCAAATGTTAAGATTAATTTATTCATTATGATTTTTATTTAATTGTTTATTGATAGTGAAAAATGCAATGATGGCAAATACAAGCGTTACCGTAATTCTGAAAATCATTGCACCGATGGTTTTTGTTTCATAAATACCACCAGAATTGATGTGAATTTGCAGTCCGATAAATGCAGCTATCAGTATGAGTGTTGAAATTCCCAAGGGTATAGTAGTCCAATTTTTGACTTTAACAAAACCATAGGCGGCTAAAAGATAAAGAATGCTACTGATGAAATTTGACCAAACTACAAACAAAACATAATTGCCTTCCTTGGCTCTGATACCAAACAAATCAAAAATTACTGATGTGCTTAGAAAAAGAGTAAGCAAGCCAAAGGCTGTTAGAATTACGGCTGATGTATTGAGGACATACTTTTTCATTTGGATTTTATTAGAGTTAAAACAGCCTGTATCATATTATCACCGTTTCTGTTTATGTCAAATTGAAAATTAGCAACTCTCCATTTAAACATTTGCAATCGGAAAGTTCCCATCACGATATGAATTAACTCATCAGAAGTAATGGAATTAGTGAAAATGTTTTTTTGTTGACCTTCCATTATGATAGGCATCAAGTGCTTCATTTTAATCTGCATAATTTTTAGAATGGTTTCATTGATACGTTCACTTTCTTCCATCAATCCGTCAGAGAATACTGCCACTACAAAATGTGGATGCTTTTTAAAAAATGAAAATTGATTTTGAAATAGCGTTGTAAATTTTTCTTCGGGCGATTGTTCGCTTGCAATTGCATTCGTATAACGTTCATCCATACTCTTAGCAAGATATTCAAGTAAGGCAATAATGATTTCTTCCTTGCTTGTGAAATGCCTGTAAATGGCACTTTCAGAAAACTTCATTTCCTTTGCCAAGTTCTTAATTGTTAGGCCACTTATTCCCGAAGCAGTTAATATTTTACCCGCTGCTTCAATGATTTCGAGCTGTCTATTTGAAATTTCTGCTATCATTTTTAATTTACGTTAGTGAGTATTCACTCTACAAAGATAATTGAATTATTTTCACACACACAAGTTTTTGTGGACAATACTTTAAAATGTAACCAAAATCTTCTGGTGAGGTGGGTAATTGGCTCTTTTGGGGTTTGCCTTTGTATCGGCTTGTGTGGAAGGGGCAAACCCCAAATGTGCCAACGTGGTTAGGCTAAAATTATTTTTTAAAATGTGCGGTGGGGAAATTTTTAAAATAATCGGGTCGATCAGTGTGTCGCCAAAGTCAGTCTGTAAGTTTATGTTAAGATGTTCGATCTTTAGATGCCTGTTTTCGAAGTATGGTCGTTCTTTTGGCTTGCTTACAACGTTTATGTATATGGTTTGTTGCGTGTTTCAAGCAACTAATTTAGTAAATAATTACCGACCAAGAAAGTCCGCGAGGACTTTCGTAAGTAGGCTAGAACTAGCAATAAATTATATACGGTGTTATGCACTGACTTTATTGTTCCTTTTTATTCGACCTTGAAGTATTGACATTAGCCTTTACTGCTTTTTTAAGAGTCGGTTTTTTTTCTGTATTTATTATTCCTTCTTGCTTATTACTCCTTGTTGAACCGTAAGAAATCGCCTTTGTCATTTTTGGTTTTTCTTTAGCAATTTTCTTTTTCAAGTAAACAATATATTCTTTAAAGATTTCGTCTTGTGTTTTCAGTTTAGATAAATCTTGATTAGCAAAACCATATTGTACTTCTCTCGCTTTTAAATTCAGATATTCAAATTCCAATTTATTCATTTGGTCAATCAAAGGTTCATTTCCAGGGTTTGCAAT
>CAJXHW010000012.1 GCA_913054565.1 uncultured Kordia sp.
TAACATCCACTGTTGCTGAGGGACCTGATTGATGGTTTTCAAATGTCGTATAATATACGCTACCTGACTGTGCATCACCACAACTTCCCAAACTATCACCATGAGCAAGATGAGCATCTACAGCTGCTGCACTTACTGTTATTGTTATTGGATTATTAGGGTTACCTGGTGGAATATGACATATTGTTACCCAATCTCCATTAACATCATTTGATGGTGAAACATTTGGACTAGTTATATTATTTGTTTTTATCACTAATGGTGTTCCTAAAGTATCTTCAACTAATACTTCCCAAAAATCTGTATCAATTTCATGTACAATAGTCCACACCCCCGAATCGATATCCATTTCAGTTTTTCCTAAAACAGTTTGATACTCTTCTGACAAAACCGGGCTGTTATATAATTCTGGACGTAAGCCCATTTTTTCTGTACATATTGTAGCATCATCAATAAATCCTCCTGGTCTATCTCCACAGTTAGCTCCTGTACCATTATCTACTCCTAAATAATATCCTATTGCCCAATCTGAAGCGTATAAGCTACCGCCTTGAGCAACATAATTTGTAATATTTGCATTTGTAGCATCATCAAAAGTTGCCAAATCACAATTTAAGAAAACTGCATCATATTGATCATATAAATCTGTAGATCCTAAATCTGCCACAGTAACTTCTGAAATTGCATACCCCATTTCTGTAACTAAATCTTGTATAGAATCAAATGCTCCAGATAAGTACCCAATATTAGCCTGCTGTGTTAAAGTTACTCTAGAATCTCCTGTTAAATCTAACACTTCACCTTCTGCTATTGTTACATTTGACACAGTTCTAAATAACTTACCGTTACCTGTTTGAACATGAAGTTCGCCTGTTCCTTCTGGAATTGTTAACTCAAAATCACCATTTGTATCAGAATAAGTATAAGAAATTTCTCCATTATTATCATGAAATATTAAAGCTCTAGCAACCGAATTGGAGTTATTTGATACAACTTTACCTACAACTTTACCCACTCTTAATTCTTGTGATACTTGTTGATCTTCATCTAGAGAACAACTAACACATAAAACTAGCAACATTAGATATACATATTTCATAAAAACGACTTTATTTAATTAATAATCAACAATGTATGAAAATGAAGTTAGATAAAAATATTTTTTTCGGCAAAATACCTATATACCCGACAAGTTACAAGATACTGACTCATTCTTTGTTTTTTGTATCGATAATAATTGTTACAGGGCCATCATTTACTAAAGAAATTTTCATATTAGCACCAAACTCTCCTGTCTGAACAGGTTTACCTAAATCCGATTCTAACTGTTTTATAAATGATTGGTATAATGGAATTGCTATTTCAGGTTTAGCAGAACGCTTAAAACCTGGTCTGTTCCCTTTTTTAGTACTCGCAAACAATGTAAACTGACTAACTAAAATGACATCTCCTTTAACATCTATTAAAGAATGATTCATCAAGCCGTTTTCATCAGAAAAAATACGCATTTTTAACAGTTTAGCAGACAGCCAGGTAACATCCCCCATGGTATCTTCAGCTTCTATACCTAAAAGCACTACAAGTCCATTTTCTATTTTTGCAACGTTTTTTTCTGATATTTCTACAGAAGCTTCCGTAACCCTTTGTAATACAGCCCTCATAAGAGTTATTCATTTTTATAATCATCAACACGGTAATGCTCATCATCACCTTCAATCATTTGTAAATAACTTTTATAACGAGAGTATGATATTTTATCATTTTCTAAAGCATGTTTAACTGCACAATGAGGCTCTTCAATATGTAAGCAATTATTAAATTTACAATCTTGTTTTAAAGCGAAGAATTCAGGAAAATAATCTGTAATCTCTTCCTTTTCCATATCAACTATTCCAAAGCCTTTGATGCCTGGTGTATCAATAATTCGTGCTCCAAAAGACAAATCAAACATCTCAGCAAATGTAGTTGTGTGTTGCCCTTGGCTATGTTGAGACGATATTTCTTTTGTTTTAATATCTAAACCTTCTTCAATAGTATTAATTAGTGTAGATTTCCCTACACCTGAATGCCCAACAAACATACTTGTTTTATCAAGCATCATATCTTTTACCTTATCTACATTTTTACCTTCCAAGGCAGATACTCCAAGGCATTCATACCCTATAGATCTATACAAATCTGCAAGATATTTGATTTCTCCAATCTCTTCTTGATTATATGCATCTACCTTATTAAACAACAAAACAGTTTTAACATTATAGGCTTCTGTTGTTGCTAAAAAACGGTCAATAAAACTTGTGAATGTTGGCGGATTGTTTAGCGTAATCAACAAGAAAACCTGATCTATATTTGCTGCAATTATATGTATGCGCTTTGATAAGTTTACTGATTTACGAATAATGTAATTTTTCCTGTCGTGAATTTTATAAATCACTCCAGTCTCTTCATTATTCTTTTCTTCAACTGTAAAATCAACTACATCTCCAACTGCAATTGGATTGGTGCTTTTTATACCCTTAATACGAAACTTACCTTTCATTCGGCACTTATAAATCACCTCTTCATCGGTTTTAACCGTATACCAACTTCCTGTAGATTTATATACTATTCCTGTCATACAACAAAATTACACTGTTTTTTTTACTAATCTATTTTATTAATTATTTTCTTTTGATGGTTAATAGATTCTTGATGAATTGCCTTGTATATTTTTAAAATAAACTCTTCACTCAAGCTCTTATCTTCACCTTGCAGAATCATTTTTCCTAAAATCTCATTCCATCTTGATGTTTGTAAAATAGACACATTATTATCTTTTTTCAAACTCCCAATACTATCTGCTACTTTCATTCTATTACCAAGCAACCCAAGCAACTTATCATCCAACACATCTATTTTTGCTCTTAACTTATTCAATTCAAATAAATAATCTTCTGAAGCATGTTGTTTTTTTCTCACCTTCAAATCAATCATCATTTGAACTAATGTATCAACAGTAATTTGTTGTTTTGCATCCGACCATGCATTTTCTGGATCGTAATGTGTTTCAACCATAAAACCATTAAAATTTAAATCTAACGCTGTTTGACAAATATCAAACACTAAATTTCTACGCCCCGCTATATGTGATGGATCACAAATTAATGGTAAGTCAGGGAATCTATTTTGCAAATCAATAGGTATTTGCCACTCTGGGTTATTTCTATACTTTGATTTTTCATAAGTTGAAAACCCTCTGTGTATAGCTCCTAACTTTTTAATATTTGAAGCATATAACCGCTCTACTGCACCTAACCATAATGGCAAATCTGGATTAACAGGATTTTTAACCAAAACAATCTTATCGGTTCCCTTTAAGGCATCTGCTATTTCCTGAACAATAAACGGACTAACTGTAGTTCTTGCCCCTAACCACAACATATCAACATCGTATTTTAACGCCAACTCTACATGTGCCGGATTTGCCACCTCTGTAGCAGTCATCATCCCTGTTTCAACCTTGGCTTTTTGTAACCATTGCAACCCTTTTTCCCCTACTCCTTCAAAATTTCCTGGTCGCGTTCTTGGCTTCCAAATACCAGCTCTTAACACTGTAGCGTCTGTGTTTTTTAACTGATGTGCTATTTTTAAAAGTTGTTCTTCCGTTTCTGCACTACATGGACCTGCAATAACCAAAGGATGTGTTAATTGCATATCATCTAACCATGTTCGTAATTCTTTCTTATTTTTCATTTTATAGCTATCTGTTTTCCCCGATGGGAATTTACTATTTATTAATCAATTAATTGATCCGCCAAATTAATTTGCAAATTCTTTTCTGAATTTTCAGTGATATCAGTTCTATAATTATCTTTATTATTTCTGTACTCCCCTAGAATTTTAAATTGCTTGACAATCTTTTCTAACATTGTAGTAACCTCCATAAACAGCACATAATCATCAAAAACAACATCAACAAAAAAGGCATATTGCCAAGGCGAACCAAGGATTGGTAATGATTGAATTTTAGTAAGATTAGTATGAAATGTATTAAACAATTGCAATACATTTGACAAACTCCCTATTTTATGATCTAACTCAAACTTTAATGTTGCTTTATTAACAACCGGAAGCTTAACCTCGTTTTTTCTCCCAATAAGTACAAAACGTGTTTTATTGTCTTTCATACTTTGAATGTTTCGATCTAGTATTTTTAAACCAAACTCCTTTGCTACCTGCTCACCTGCTATTGCAGCCACTTCTTTTAAGTTCTGCTCTTTTATTAGTTTAGCCTCTGAAGCTGTATCTTTTCCTTCCATAACTTTAAACTGTGGCGGAAACCTCTTTAAATAATCTTTACATTGTAGCAACGCTACCGGATGCGAGTGCACTTCTTTTATATCATGTATAGACTGCCCGTCTAAAGCCATTAAATGCATTTGGATATTTAAGTACACTTCATCCAATATCACTAAATTAGTACTATCAATCAAATTATAATTTGGCAGAATTGAACCCGCTATAGTATTTTCAATTGCCAAAACACCATAGTCAGCTTTAAAATTACTTATAGAAGTTGCTACATTATCAAAGGAGTCACATTTTAATAATTCCAGTTGGTGACTATCAAATAACTTATTGGCTGCTAGATGATGAAATGAACTTTCTATACCCTGTATTGCAATTTTATATTTCATGATTTCTTTTTTTATGCATCTTGAAACCGGTTAACAATTTTGCATAAAAAAAGTCCCGATTTCTCGAGACCTTGTATATATCTATTTATTCAGTTTTAACCTTAAATAACACACGCAAACTCTCTTCCTTTACTAAAAAAGTAAAAGTTAAAATAAAAGCTTTGCCAAGTGTTTTGTGTAAACATTACTATTGTTTTATATCTACAAATGTATTATAAAATTGTTTGTCTGCAATTTTTTTTATCTTAATTTTAGCACAGCTAATTTCTTTAATGATTTAGTTTAACCTTAAAAGACACACCTACATGTCAATTTCAGTTCAGAATATCTCAAAGTACTACGGATCACAAAAAGCTCTCAATAACATCTCATTCAAAATCAAGAAAGGGGAAATAGTAGGCTTTTTAGGACCTAATGGCGCGGGAAAGTCAACAATGATGAAAATTCTTACTACTTACATTTCAAGTTCTGAAGGTGAAGCGATAGTTAATGGGTTTAATATAAACACTAAACAAAAAAACGTACAACAAAGTGTTGGCTATTTACCTGAACACAATCCGTTATACTTAGACATGTATGTTAAGGAGTATTTAGCATTTAACGCAAACATCTACAATGTAAAAAAGGAACGCATTAATGAGGTTATTGAACTAACTGGCTTAACAAATGAGGCGCACAAAAAAATAGAACAACTATCAAAAGGATATAGGCAACGAGTTGGTTTGGCAAACGCTTTACTACACAATCCTGATGTTTTAATTTTAGATGAACCCACTACTGGTTTAGACCCTAATCAACTTGTTGAAATTAGAGAACTCATTAAATCTGTTGGTAGAGAAAAAACAATATTTCTATCAACACATATAATGCAAGAAGTGGAAGCTATTTGTGATAGAGTCATTATTATTAACAAAGGAGAATTGGTTATAGATACTCCACTCTCTGAACTTAAAAGTAATCAAGAACAGCTTATTGAAGTTGAATTTGACTACCGTATTGAAGATGTTTTACTAAAACGCTTACCTCATGTTAAAAATGCTAAAAATACGTTTGGTATGACTTGGGAAATTTCTTTTGACACAAAAGAAGACATGAGAGCTTTAATATTTGATTTTGCTGCTGAAAATCAATTAAAAATTTTAAAACTCGACACCAAAAACACTACTCTAGAAAACATGTTTAGAGAGCTGACGTCATCTCAACATCTATAGCATTGAGCCCTTCAAAAACCGCATCTATTACGGCATTCAATTTCTTATCTTGATTTGGATTAGAACAATTCATTAAAATTGTGACAACTACATCCTCTTTAGGATACACATAAAAAATTCCGTAGCCACCATAACCATTTCCAACATGTCCAAAATAAGGGCGGTTGTTGTGATCAAAACTTACTTGCCAACCAACACCATAATATGTTGATTTACCATTAACATGTTGTGACGTTATAAATTCTTTTTTTATAGCATCTGTAATAAAGTTTTCAGACAAATACGCGTTTCCAAGTTTAGAGATGTCATCTGCTGTTGATAAATAACCACCACCTGCTAACTTATAATAGTTATTTACTTTTGGTACTTCTACAAAACGACGCCATCTTTTTTTAGTATAAAAAGTTGCTTTTTCAGCAACCTGCTGTTGTTTATCAGCAAAGGTATGTGATAATGACAATGGACTTAAAACCTCATCTTTAATAATGATTTCAAATGGTTTCCCTACCACTTCCTGCATTGCTAAAGATAGTAAATTCCAACTATAACTTGTATAAGAATAGCCTTTACCTGGCGCAAATAACAATGGGTCATCTTTAAACAATGCCACTCCTTCTTTTATAGACATCGGCTTGACGTTTATAAACTCACTCCCTTTATAGTTTCTGATTCCTGCCAAATGCCCTCCTAATTGCTTAAGGGTAAATCCGTATTTCTTCTGTGGAAAATTAGGCAAACAATCATGAACTGAGTCTGTTAAACTAATTTTATGCTTTGCTACCAGTTTTGCCAAACCAGTTGCAGCAATTGGCTTTGACACACTACCAATTCTAAAGATTGTTTTTGAAGGGATTACTTTGGTTTTATTATTTACATCAGCAAAACCATAACCTTTTGAAAATACTTTATTTCCTTTTTTAGTTACTGTTATTGCTAATCCAGGAACCTTTTTTTTCCGAACAAGCTTTTGTAATATATAATCTGCTTTTTCAAAACCTGATTGTTGCATTCCAAAAATAGAACTGACAAATGAAAACATACAGACAAAACTTATTATTTTAACACTCCTTTTATTCATATTTCAGCATCTGTTCACTAGCCGAAAATTCGGTTTAAAAATTAAACCCAAAACTACCTGTTACGCCAAACTTACGGGCATCTGGATTTTCAAAATAATTTCCTCTAAAATTAAAATCAATTCTAAACACTTTAAATATATTGCCAACACCAAGGCTATACTCCCAATAGATTTTCTCATTAGGAGCTCCAAACGTTTGCGTAGCTATGAAATTTGGAAAATTAGCATCTAAATTTATATTGTTTTGAGACAAATCGCCCCAAACACCTCTTACACCTACAATCTCTCTCAAATTTAATTTTTTAAGTAGTGGTATTTTAGAAAAAATACGTCCATTAAAATTATGCTCCAAATGCACTGAAGCGTAAGTATCTGTTACAAAATCATAATAATTTAATAAAGGAAAAGTATTAAATATTGAAAAATATGCTTGATTTCCTGGTATAACACTTAGCAAACCTAGCGGCACTTCACCAAAAGTTTTACCTACTTCTAGATTTGAAAACAACCTTCCAAAACCACCTATTTGCCATGGTTGCCTATAAAACAATTGCACTTTAGAGTAATCAAAATCACTTGCAATAGCTCCTTTTATACCTTGACTTAAACTCGCATAAATAGTTGCATGGTTGCCATTAACAGTTGTTCGTTCAACACCATACCCTGTTGTTTTTTTCTTAGGAGTATACGTAAGTGATAGGTTTACTTCAGATTGCTTTAACTCTGATTTAACCGCAGTTAATGTTTGATCTGTGTAAAAATCTAAGCCAAATGTTTGTGAGGCAGATTTTAAGGTTCTATAACTCCCTGAAAGTTTTACTATAAAGTTTTTAGCAGGTTCTACTTCAATTCCTAAAGTACTTAAATTTATTGAAGTTAATCGGTCATTTGCTCCTGAAGAAAACAAAGATGACGATGCAAAACTTCTTCCTAAAATATCATTAGTAGTCGTCAGACTTACCCCTATTTGCTCTATATCACGTCTGTTACCTCCAGATAAAATCCACCTGTTTTTTCGCTGTAACATCCATTTTCCCGACACGCCATACTTGAATTGATTGTCTTTAAAACCATAAGCTACATACCCTTGAATACGCCATTTATCATTAGGCCCAAAATAGGTTCTCCCACCTGCTCTTATTCGTGCACCCTCAACATCATTATAACCAAAAGCTGAAAAAATAGGCCCATAGTCCATTTTAAGTTTTGGGATTTCAATATAACCAGAAGCTAATATACTTGCTGTATTGTATATTCTTTTAAACTTAGCTACTGTCTTTAACGTGTCTAGCATTTTATAAACACCTTCCTCATCTTTATTCAACTCCTCTAACCTATTCTCTTTCCAAAACTCATCATTTTGATTGTATATTTCATAAGCATAAGGATCTGCCTCTTCTTTATAAAAATCAACATCTTTCTTCTTATCGAATTGATATTTATCATATAAAGTTGTACGCTTTCCGTACACTCCTTTTGCTTTATCTTTTTTAGACAAACTAAAATCCGACATGAAATAATCACGTGTAATTAAAAACACGGAATCATTCAATACATCAAATTCTTGCTCTATATAAATATCTTTAATCCAGTTTATATTTGCACTTTTAGACACTTGAAGATTGATATCCTTTATAGCCCAAGTACTGTCATTTACCCAAAAATCGCCTTTAAAAGTTAATTCGTTTTTTCTTCGGGGGTAGTAAACTATATTGTAACACCATTTATCTCCTATAAATGTACTATCGGCTAACACATAATTATATACACTAACACCCGTTCTTGACAATGGACTCACAAAACTTTTGTCAAAAAACTTTAAGTAGTTATCGTATACATCATAATCAGAATACAAATCTTTTACAAATGAAATAATCGTTTGATTATTACTAAACCCTGAGTTTTTATTACCAATTAAGTCTTCGCGTGTTTTACCAGCATCATTATCACCATATACTTTAGATACTGATTCATTTAAAAAAATTGGTAAATATGTTTTTCCAGTAACACGAGACGTATCCATTTCTTCAAAAATAAACTCCATTCCTTTAAAAAGCTTACTTTGAGTCATGGTACTATCCACATTATTAAAGTCAAATTCTATTTTTTCATACTTATTATACTCGTATTGTTTAAATTTCTTAACGCCATTTGAACGCTTATTAGCCCATATTTTCTTTAAAATATCAATAGCAGGGTTATTTTTTTTAGCTTGCTTACCAGAATAAATTGTTACAGCACTTAATTGATTTCCCTCCTTTAAAAGAATATTCATCTTATAAGTAACCGACTTAACCAAGTCTATATCTTGTGTTTCATAGCCCACAAAAGAAATTTGTAATGTTTGATATCTTTCATCAGATTCTAAATAAAACCGACCATTCTCATCAGTAATAGTTCCTGTTGTAGAGTTTTTAAAAATAACGTTTGCGTATGGCACGGGATAGTCATATTCATCCATTACAAGCCCACTAACTTTAGTTTGAGCTACGACAATAGTTGTAAAAACTATAAATAATATTGTGATTATTTTTTTCATATAAATAAAAAACTTCATTTGCAAAAATTACAAATGAAGTTCAAATATACAGTTTTAATCCTATTTCAAGGATTTTGATTTTATTTCTAAACTTGATGATAAAAGCCTCTAATAAAGCTATTATCTATACATCACTTTTTTCACTGATTTAATTACGTCATTCATATTCGGCAACCACTCAGCTAAAAGTACTGGAGAATATGGTGCTGGTGTATCAGCTGTATTGATTTTTTCAATTGGAGCATCTAGATAATCAAATGCTTGGCTTTGTACTTGGTATGTAATTTCTGTAGATACATTTCCAAACGGCCAAGCCTCTTCTAAAATCACTAATCTATTTGTTTTCTTTACAGACTCAACAATTGTTTTAGTGTCCATTGGACGAACAGTTCTCAAGTCAATTATTTCACAAGAAATACCTTCTTTTTCTAACTCATCTGCTGCTTTGTAAGCCTCTTTGATAATTTTACCAAATGACACAATTGTTACATCTGTTCCTTCACGCTTAATGTCGGCAACTCCAATCGGCAATACATATTCGCCATCTGGCACCTCTCCTTTATCTCCATACATTTGCTCAGACTCCATAAAGATTACAGGGTCATTATCTCTAATTGCTGCTTTTAATAAACCTTTAGCATCATACGGATTAGAAGGCACTATTACTTTTAATCCTGGGGTATTCGCAAACCAACTTTCAAAAGCCTGTGAATGTGTTGCCCCTAATTGTCCTGCAGAAGCCGTTGGGCCACGAAAAACAATCGGACAAGGGAATTGTCCACCAGACATTTGTCTGATTTTTGCCGCATTATTTATAATTTGATCAATTCCAACTAATGAGAAATTAAAGGTCATATATTCAACAATAGGCCTATTACCTGTCATTGTAGACCCTACAGCAATCCCTCCAAAACCAAGTTCTGCAATAGGTGTATCAATTACTCTTTTAGCTCCAAATTCATCTAACATTCCTTTAGACGCTTTATACGCACCGTTATATTCAGCAACTTCCTCTCCCATTAAATACACAGATTCATCTCTACGCATTTCCTCACTCATTGCCTCACAAATTGCTTCTCTAAACTGAATTGTTCTCATTTATTTACTATTTGATTTTTAAAAACAGACAAAAATACGCTTTTCATAAAATTAATTCTCTAAAAAAAAGAATAAATTTACTATGCATGCATAGTAGTATTCTTAAAAAATAACTGTATATTTGGGAACTTGAAAATTAATTGAACTTTTTAATATAAATATCATGAATATATTAGTATGTATTAGTCACGTTCCAGACACTACATCAAAAATCAACTTTACAAATGGTGATACTGAATTTGATACAAATGGCGTGCAATTTGTAATAAATCCGAACGACGAATTTGGATTAACAAAAGCAATGTTTATAAAAGAAAAAAGTGGTGCTACTGTTACTGTAGTTAATGTAGGAGGAGCTGATGCCGAACCAACTTTACGTAAAGCTTTAGCAATTGGTGCTGATAACGCTATTAGAGTTAATGCGGAGGCAAAAGATGGTTTCTTTGTAGCAAAACAATTAGCCGAAGTTGTAAAAAACGGAAACTTTGACTTAGTTATAGCAGGTAAAGAATCTTTAGATTATAACGGCGGAATGGTACCTGGTATGTTAGCCGGTTTTACAAATTACAACTTTGTAAACTCGTGTACATCATTAGAACTTGACGGAAACAACGCTATAGCTGTTAGAGAAATTGACGGTGGTAATGAAACAATTAGTACAAGCTTACCATTAGTTGTTGGTGGTCAAAAGGGTCTGGTTGAAGAAAGTGACCTACGTATCCCAAACATGAGAGGGATTATGATGGCTCGTAAAAAACCTTTACAAGTTATTGAAGCAGCTGGTAATAATGTGTTAACATCTACAGTAAAATTTGAGAAACCTGCGGCTAAATCTGCAGTTAAATTAGTTAGTGCCAACAATATTGATGAGCTAGTTAGCTTATTACATAACGAAGCTAAAGTAATCTAATTCAGTACTACTAATTAAATTACATTTTTCAATGTCCTTTTTAATTATTGGACTTCAATTTTAAAATAAAAAAATATGTCTGTTTTAATATTCGCCGAATCAAACAACGGAAAATTCAATAAAGCAACACTTGAAGTTGCTTCATACGCAAGAGAAATAGCAAACACTTTAAGTACATCAGTAACCGCAATTGCAATTAATGCTTCTGAAACTACAGAATTATCACAATATGGTGTTGATAAATTATTGACCGTTTCAAATGATGGTTTAAATAATTTTAATGCACGTGCCTATGCTGACATTATAAAACAAGCAGCCGAAAAAGAAGGAGCTAATCTTGTTATAATGACATCTACTAATGACGGAAAATATTTAGCGCCTTTAGTAGCAGGAAACCTAAATGCCGGATTTGCATCAAACGTAATTGCTCTACCAGAGAGTACAACACCTTTTACTGTAAAAAGAACAGCTTTTTCAAACAAAGCATTTAGCTTCACAGAAATTTCAAGTGACAATAAAGTTATCGCTTTAGCAAAAAACGCCTTCGGATTAAAAGAAAACACTGTAGCAACAACTCAAGAAAATTTTGATGCAGTTATTAACGATGCATATTTATCAACTACTGTAACTTCAGTTGACAAAGCAACTGGAAAAGCAACTATTGCTGATTCTGATATTGTAGTATCTGCTGGTAGAGGTTTAAAAGGCCCTGAAAACTGGGGAATGATTGAAGAATTAGCTAACGTACTTGATGCAGCAACAGCCTGCTCAAAACCAGTGTCTGATTTAGGATGGAGACCACATAGTGAGCATGTTGGGCAAACTGGAAAACCAGTAGCAGCTAACTTATACATCGCTATTGGAATTTCTGGAGCAATACAACATTTAGCAGGAATTAATGCCTCAAAAGTAAAAGTTGTTATAAACACAGACCCTGAAGCACCATTTTTCAAAGCAGCTGATTATGGTATAGTTGGCGATGCTTTTGAAGTGGTACCTGCTCTTATTGAAAAATTAAAAGCTTTTAAAGCTCAGAACGCATAATTTTTTTATAAATTGTGCCTTTAAAAGGCTATCTAAATTTCTAACCAATAGCGTTCTAAATTTAGATAGCCTTTTGCTTTTTAATACAAATTTCAGATTGATCACTCAATCTCACAAAATGTAAAAATGAGTTTAGTACGACTTAATATAAAAGGAATATCATATAGCCAAACACAAAATGGTGCATATGCACTTATATTGAATGAGGTAGAAGGCGAACGAAAATTACCTATCGTAATTGGAGCATTTGAAGCACAATCTATTGCCATTGCATTAGAAAAAGAAATCAAACCCCCACGCCCATTAACTCATGATTTGTTTAAAAGTTTTGCAGACCGATATCAAATTATAGTTAAGCAAGTAATTATTCATAAACTTGTTGATGGTGTATTTTATTCAAGCATTATTTGTGAACGCGATAAAATAGAAGAAATTATTGATGCAAGAACCTCAGACGCAATTGCGCTAGCATTACGTTTTAATGCCCCAATATTCACTTATAAAAACATTCTAGACAAAGCTGGAATTTACCTAAATCTTCCAGCAAAAGAAGATGACCCCATAGATGTTTTAAATGAAGATATTATTTTTGAAGAACAAGAAGAAGCAACAAATGACTTAACCCACTTAACGGTTCAAGAGTTAAATGGTTTATTACAAGAAGCAGTTACTAATGAAGATTATGAAGCTGCTGCAAAAATAAGAGACGAAATTTCAAAACGAGAACACTAAAATAATTGTGGTTTTTATTTTATTGTGAACTAAATTACCTATAAACTTTTTACTTAATATGAAACATTTTTTAATCTGTCTAACACTTTTAATGTGTTCATTAACTTATGGACAAAACATTACAAACAACTGGCAATTTGAATCGATTAAAAACAGCAGCAACAACCAATCTGTTTTAATTTCTGAAGCTGATTTCTTGAAACTTAAAGATAATACTTTTGAGTACCAATTAGCAGCTAAAAATAATTTAAAAGCAAAAGGAGATTATATTTTATAAAATGAACTGCTTATATTTTATTACACACAACCTAAAGATACCATTAGAAGGTATCGAATTACAGAACATACAGACACTACATTAGTTTTTACTGAAAACTTAACAAAATTTTCATTTACCAGCAAACCCTCAAATGACACCGAGGGTATAGTTACTGCAGCAACAGAAAACATTATCCCGAGTCAAGGGTTTTCTTTTGACAGTTTATGGCGCGGTATTTTAGGAATGGTTTCCTTAATTTTTATAGCCTTTCTTTTTAGTAGCAACCGAAAAAGCATTAATTGGAAAACAGTAGGTTTAGGGCTAGCCTTTCAATTAGTAATAGCCATAGGAGTTTTAAAAGTGTCATTTATTCAAACTGCCTTTGAAGGTGTTGGACAGCTTTTTGTAAGTGTACTTGATTTTACAAGAGCAGGTAGTAAATTTTTATTCGAAGGATTAGTGGTTGATATGGACACCTTTGGATTTATTTTTGCTTTTCAAGTACTCCCTACAATTTTGTTTTTCTCTGCATTAACTTCTGTTTTATTTTACATGGGTATTATTCAAAGAGTAGTAAAACTAATGGCAATGTTATTAACAAAAGTATTAGGTATTTCCGGAGCGGAAAGTTTAAGTGTGGCAGGAAACATATTTTTAGGACAAACTGAAGCTCCTTTATTAATAAAAGCCTATTTAGAAAAGATGAACAAATCTGAAATGCTTTTAGTTATGATAGGTGGTATGGCTACTGTAGCTGGAGCAGTTTTAGCAGCTTATATTGGTTTTTTAGGTGGAGACGACCCTGTATTGCGCTTACAGTTTGCCAAACACTTATTAGCAGCCTCAGTAATGGCTGCCCCAGGAGCAATTGTAATTTCAAAAATATTATACCCACAAACCGAAATAGTTAACACTAATGTAAAAGTATCATCAGAAAAAATAGGTTCAAATATACTTGACGCCATAGCAAACGGAACAACTGAAGGACTTAAACTAGCGGTTAATGTTGGTGCAATGTTATTAGTTTTTGTAGCTTTTATTGCCATGATTAATGGTATTTTAGGATGGATAGGTGATGTAACCACAGTAAATAACTTTATGGCAGCAAATACGCCATATGCAAAACTGTCCTTAGAAGCTATTTTAGGCACAATTTTTTCTCCATTAATGTGGCTAATCGGTGTTGCTAAAGAAGACATAATGATGATGGGGCAGTTGTTAGGAATTAAACTAGCTGCCAGCGAGTTTGTGGGATATATCCAATTGGCCGATTTAAAAAATGTAGCTAGCGCCACTCACCTTACCTACAACAAATCGGTAATTATGGCCACTTATATGCTATGCGGTTTTGCTAACTTTGCTTCAATTGGTATTCAAATTGGAGGAATTGGCTCTTTAGCACCAGGGCAACGTAAAACGCTATCAGAATTTGGGATGAAAGCATTAATTGGAGGTACTATTGCCTCACTAATTTCAGCAACCATTGCCGGAATGATTATTGGTTAGTAGCGAGTGGATTACAAATAAATAGTT
>CAJXHW010000013.1 GCA_913054565.1 uncultured Kordia sp.
ATCGGTGTATTTATTCCTTTTATTTCTGAAAACCTTATAGCTAATTACTCAAAAACTGTTGGCTTGTGGTTTGGCACATTTGAGTTTAATGGAAGTATTTATCTACTTGTAAGAGAGTTTGGATTTTACATAAAAGGCTACAATATTATAGGGACTGTGGGGGAAGTAACACCAATATTTGTCTTTTTATTTGTTTTAACACTGGCTTTATTAAGAAAAAAAACAACAACTCAGCACTTAATAATTTCATTCTTATTTGCTTTAAGTTTTTACCTATTCACTTCTGCAACTGTACATCCATGGTATATAGCAATGCTATTAATTCTATCTGTATTTACAAGGTATCGATTTCCTTTGGTATGGAGTTTTACAATTATACTCAGTTATTCATTTTATAAAAATGAAGCTTATATAAGTAATTACTGGCTAATTTGCATTGAATACGCCATGGTTTTCGGGATGATGATTTTAGAGCTAACTTCAGTTAGTAAAAAACTACCCTATACTAAGGAACGCATTTAATAAAAAACACTATTCTATTTTAACTTGTATTACGTTGTATTTTAACCCTAAGATACTCTATTCTAATATCGCAACTCACCTCAATAATTATTAAACTAAAACGCCTATCAGTCTTGATAGGCGTTTGTAGTTGTTTAAAGAAATTTTACTTAAAATGCTTTAAGTTAATCAATTCTTGTTCTGTTAAGTGTTTCCAGTGCCCTCTTGGAATGTCTTTTTTAGTTAAATCACCAATCATTACACAATCTACTTTTAACAAATCATATCCAAGGTGTTCAAAAATGGTTCTTAACACTCCGTTTCCTGTGTTTAAAATAGCTATCCCTAATTCTTTTTTAGGTTTATTTGTTATATAAGATGCTTCAACAACTGTAACCTTCTTTCCTTCAATTGTTATACCTTCTTGAATTTTTTTAAGATCTTCTTGTTTTAAATTCTTATCTAATTCAACCTGAAATAAACGTTTTACTCCTGTTTTAGAGTTCGTAAACTTTTTAGTTAAATCATCATCATTTGTAAATAACAACAAACCTGTTGAGTTTCTTCCTAATCGTCCAATAGGTTTAATTCTTGAGCTAGTAGAATTTGCAACCAAATCCATCACAGTACGTCCTTTACTATCACTTGTAGTTGTAGCAAACCCTTTTGGCTTATTCAAAAGCACGTATGCTTTTCGTTCAGGAGAAATTCTTGCACCATCAAAACGCACATCATCATCAATTTTAACTTTATATCCCATTTCAGAAACAACCTTACCATTTACAGTAACGCTACCTATTGAAATGTGCATATCTGCTTCACGACGAGAGCACATACCTGAATTAGCAATGTATTTATTTAAACGAATTTCAGTAGATACTGTTTTTTTAACAGGAGCAGATTTAGTTTCAGCTTTTTTTGCTGAAGCTTTAGGCTTTGGAGCTCTTGATTTAGGTGCTGATGTTTTTTTATAAGCATCATTGGAATATTTCCTTTTACCTGTGTTCTTTCTTTCGTTTGACATGTAATCTAAATTTTGCACAAAGGTATTGCTATTTATTTTATTATTACATCAATTTTTTAGCCAAATTCAACTAAAAACAGTAATAACATTCTGTTTCATAACACCCTCTAACTGTTGATTTACATTTGTTTATAGCCAATTATTACTACATCTAAAAATAAGAAAACAAAACTTTAAGTTTGCTCAACAACAAATCAGGTTTTGTTAACACAATACTCATTGCTCCAATAACAAGGCAAAATTTCAGTAAATTATGTAACAACACATAATCTGATTTTTTTGTTGAAACCCATAGTTTAGCAATATAAACTACAAATAAGATGTTTACCAAGTAAAAATAATAATTCATATACCCTATTTCAAATCTATTAGCAATTAACAAAGCTGTTAACGTAGTAAACAACATTAAAATACTCAATATTATTTTTGATGACTTTACACCGTAGGCTACAGGAATTGTTTTATAATTAAGTGTCAAATCACCTTTTATATTTTCTAAATCTTTAGTAATTTCTCGTATTGATATCATTAAAGCTAAAAATACACCATGTGCAAAAATAACAGTGTCGAAATTTTTGTAATGTACAAATACTATAAAAAAAGGTGCGATTGCAAGTGAAGACGCAATGATGTTACCAATAAATGGATGCTTTTTTAGTTTATGTGAATACAACCAAATCATGAAAATGTAAGATGAGAAAAATAGCACCGCTTTAAATGACACATAACTTGCAAGTATTACAGTAATTAAGTTTAATGCAAAATATACAGATAACTTGGTATTCTGACTTACTAACCTATCTAACATAGATTTTTTAGGGCGGTTAATTAAATCTTTTTCTGAATCGTAAAAATTATTAATAATATACCCCGAAGCAATTACTAGAGATGATGCTAACACCAATACAAATAAATTGAGATCTAAAAATACTTCTTTTAGAGAGGTATCTTTTGAAAGGATAAAAACAGAAGAGAGGTATTGAGCAGTTATAATAAAAATGATATTATAACCTCTTACAACAGAAAATAAACTAAATAGTTTCTTTAAAAAGAGTTTATTCTGTCGTGAAAACATCTTGTGAATTTTAGAAGTTATAAACCACTTCTAACTTATAATCTTTAAGAGACTCTTGTGCTTTTTCGTAATTTTCAGTAAATCCAAGAATATAACCGCCGCCGCCAGAACCACATAGTTTTAAGTAATAATCATTAGTTTCAATACCTTGTTTCCATAACTGATGAAACTGTTCTGGTATCATAGGTTTAAAGTTATTGAGTACTATTTTTGATAATTGTTTAACATTTCCAAATAATGAGCTCATATTGCCTTTTAAGAAATCTTCAACACAAGCATCTGTATGTTTTACAAACTGTGTTTTAATCATGTTACGAAACCCTTCTTGTTTCATATTTTCCATAAAAATATTAACCATTGGCGCTGTTTCACCAATAATTCCAGAGTCTAATAAAAACACTGCTCCTTTACCTTTTTTCTCTTGCGAAGGCAATCCAGTAGGCTCAATATTATCTTTTGAATTGATTAAAATAGGTAAACTTAAGTAACTGTTTAATGGATCTAAGCCAGAACTTTTTCCGTGAAAGAAAGATTCCATCTGAGAAAATATCTCTTTTAACTGCAATAGTTTTTCTCGTGTTAAGTTTTCTAAAACTGTAATTTTATTTTGAGCGTATTTGTCATAAATAGAAGCCACCAAAGCACCTGAACTCCCCACGCCGTAACCTTGTGGTATTGATGAATCAAAGTACATTCCGTTAGCAATATCAGCATTTAACTCATCTAAGTTAAAAATAGCTGAACTTCTGTTAGCTTCTTGTAATCGTTGCAAATGCTTCGCAAATTCTGATAAACTCTTATTAGAACTTTTGGCCTCATCAGAAGTCGTATCTGAAAGCTTTAATGCGCCATTGTAAAAGTTATATGGTATGGAAAGTCCTTTAGAATCTTTTATGATTCCGTATTCACCAAATAGCAATATTTTTGAATAAAAGAGAGGTCCTTTCATAATTTTTAAATTAATAAATTACAATGTGATTTTAAAGTTACAATTGTTTTGCACCAAAACCTACAGTATCGCAAATATAATGACCATTTTGACAATAGCCAACTAACTTACTGTTAATGAATGCTAAAATTGATTCTTTCTCATGTTCAGGGTACAACAAATGTACATTTGCACCTGCATCTAAAGTAAAGCACAAGTGTAACCCTGTTTCCTGCCTAAACGCCCAGATTTCGTTTATAATTTCTAGTGTATTGGGTTTCATTAATACAAAATAAGGCAAACTTGTCATCATCATAGCATGCAACGTTAATGCTTCGCTTTCTACAATTTCAATAAATTGAGACAAATCGCCAGTCTTAAACACACCTATTAGCTTTGATAAATTATCATGCGCTTGATTAAACCTGTTATTAGCATACGGATGGTCGTGCATTAAATTATGACCTACAGTACTTGATACTTGCTTTTCACCTTTATCTACCAATAGAATTGTGTCTTGATAATTTTTAAAATTCTCATGGACTTCAAATGGGTATTTAACACCAAATAAATCTGAAGTTCCAGTAATTTCTTTATGTGTGCCCCAACATACCAAATCACCTTCTAAACTTCTGCAAGCACTACCAGAGCCCAATCGGGATAAAAAAGATGCTTTTTGAATGAATTCTTGTTCAGATAATGACGGATTTAATTCCTTTTCAATTGACATTATACACAAGGCCAAGGCACTCATTCCTGATGCAGATGATGCTATTCCTGAACTGTGTGGAAATGAATTTGAGGTTTCAATCTTATAACTGTAGTCTTTTATATATGGTACATACTGCGCTATTCTTTTCAAAAACGTAGCAATTTTCGGCTTAAAGTCGTCTTTTTGCTCTCCCTCTAAGAAGATGTCAAATTGAAAATCCTTAGAAGGGGTTTCTAATTTTGTATAATGTAGCGTTGTTGTAGTTTTACAGTTACTCAATGTAAAACTTATAGATGGGTTTGCGGGAATTTGATGTTCCTTTTTCCCCCAATACTTCACCAAAGCAATATTACTTGGAGACTCCCAAGTACATTTACCTGAAACATTACTCTTTTCTGAAGATTCAAAAACAAACTTTACTTCTTGCATCACCTATTTTTTTAGCAAATATACTGCTTATTTCATTCTTTTATAACCCTACTGTGTAATTGCTTTTGCAACAAGAAACCCACCAGTCCACGCATTCTGAAAGTTAAACCCTCCTGTAACTGCATCAATATTTAACACCTCACCGGCAAAAAACAGATTGTCGTGTAATTTGCTTTCAAATCGTTTAAAATTTACGTCTTTCAAATCGACTCCTCCAGCAGTAACAAACTCTTCTTTAAACGTACTTTTCCCATCAATTTGAAACACTGCGGCTGATAATTGTTTAGCCATAGCTTCCAACTGCTGTTTAGTTAAATCTGCCCAACGTGTTATTTCAGAAATACTAGCTGCACAAACTAATTTTTGCCATAACCGTTTTGGCACATCAAATTGCGTGTATTTATATACTAAGTTTTTAGCTAGGTTTTGTTTTAATGATTTTAATTCTTCCAAACAATCTCCAGTATCCATTTGTATAAAATTAACTTCTATATCAAATTGATAATTCTTTTCATATAATTCCCTTGCTCCAAAAGCCGAGAGTTTTAAAATTGATGGTGCGCTTAACCCCCAATGTGTAGTTAACAACGGACCACTAGATTCAAGTGAACTACCTATTACTTTTACATTAGCATTGTGTACAACGACTCCTGGAATATCCTTGATACGGTCATCAATACTATTAAATGTAAATAACGATGGTACTGGAGTTACAATTTTATGTCCAATTTTCGACAACAACTTCCATAACTTTGGACTACTACCTCCGGCAACAACTAACTTATTAGCTTTAAACCTATCGCTTTTTGTAACAACTTCCCAATCATTATTAGTTTTAAAAAAATCTAAAACTCCTTGGTTTTGGAGTACTTCTATCTGATGTTTTTTAACCTCTGTGCTAAAGCAATCTATAATTGTTTGTGAGGTATTACTTTCCGGAAACACCCTTCCATCATCTTCAATTTTTAAAGGCACCCCATGATTGTCAAACCACTCAAAAGTATCACCACAACAAAACTGATGAAATGGCCCTAATAACTCTTTCTCTCCTCTTGGGTAGTATTGGGTAAGTTCTTTAGGATCAAAACAAGCATGCGTTACATTACAGCGTCCACCACCGGAAATTTTAACCTTTTGCAAAATAGAATTACCGCGTTCTAAGATGGCTATCTTTAAATCCGGGTTTTGTTCCGCAATATTTATAGCAGTAAAAAAACCAGCTGCTCCTGCGCCTATAATTATAACATCAAAAGTTGTATTCATATCTAATTTGCATAAAAAAGCCCTCAAGTAAACTTGAAGGCTTTTAGTATTTATGTATTGTGATTAGTTAAAATCAATTTTAGTACATGTCTCAGAATACAAGTCAGACAATACTGCTTTTACTGCTTCATCTGAAGAGTTAGCAACACCTATTTTACGTGCACCATCTAATACATCTCCATTTGATGCCCAAACATAAGTAGTATCATTTCCTTTAATAATACGCTTCCCGTCTCTTGTACTTACTCTAAATGATTGGTACTCTCTGTCATACTCAACACCTGCTGGGTAATACGTTTCTGCATTAAACATTGTAGATCCTTTAGCATATAAATAACATACACAGTTACCAATATCACTTCCTTCAGAAACTCTTACAGTATTGTTATGGATAATTTTCCATTCTCCTCTTACTAAAGACGCAACAATATTCATTAAGATTGTTCCTTTTTCAGCAACTTTACCATCAATTTTTGATTCAAAGTTTACAAGTGCAGATACGGTACCTGCTCTTTCTTTTTGAGACTCGTGTACAATTTCAGCAACATTCATGTTGAAATCGTAATTTTTATTTTTTACATTTTCAGCCAACTGCTCTGAAAATTGTTCGAAACTGATTGTACTACGTTTTACAACTCCAGACAACCCAACATAAGCAACGTTATTCCTGTATCTATCATCAAACAATGACAAAACATTATTTACTTGTTTTGATTGCCCTAATGAATTAGATGCAATTATATATGATTTTAATAACTTAGTTACTGGTTTTTCTTGAGCAATTCCTGTAACGAACGACAATAATGCTATTGCCATTACTAATTTTAAAGTTGTAAGTTTTTTCATGGTGTTATTTTAAAAAATATTTTTCTCTTTTAATGTTCGCTAATATATAAAAGAAAAGGATATGAACAAAAAGTATGCGAACAATTACCTATAAGACAAGTATTGTGCCAAAAATAAAAATACAATTCTACATATTTGCATGTATTAACTATAGTATTTGCTATCTTTGTAAGAGTACACACCTTCCTTAAAAAACATAATACTTACCCAAAATTAGTTACATCAATTACTATTAATGTTTAACTAAAACAAAAGTCTTATGAAAAATTATATTATTTTGGGGCTCTTCGTAGCCATCTTTACAGCTTCTATTACGAGTTGTGAAACTAGTGATTTAAACACCAATAATCAAAACGACACTTTTCTCTTAGAAAAAAATGGCACAACAAATGGACATTGGAATTTAATAAATATCAAAGGAGGATTTCTTGGTTTAAATGAAGATTACAAACCTGGTGATGTTAAATGGACATTTAACTCTAAAAATTCAACCTTAAGCATTGAAGACAATATTTCAAAAGGAGTTAGTTATGATATTATAAAACCTGGGGACTATCATTACTACATTCTAAACAAAAAAGGCATATCATATCTTTTTATTGAGGATTTTGAATTTGGGCATATCATCCGAATAAAAAATACATTAAAAATTGATCAAGGTAATACTACTTCTGGCCCATTAACAGATGGCTATGTTCTAACTTTCAAAAAGTAGTTTAAAAAAACAACCCTTTCATTTTTAAAAAATGAAAGGGTTTTTCGTACTCAAGGTGGGAATAGCCAATCCCTTTTTTAAGCATTTCAGAAAAACACAAAAACATCACTAAACCCAACAACACCAACAATAGCAACGCTTTATAGAGTTGTATAGAATTGCATAAAGTATTAAAGATGTGGGGAAAATGTGGGGAAAATTTTTATTATCTTTGAATTGTTCAAAAAGTTCTAAAAATGGCAACGATAAAACCAATCCTAAAATCACAAGGAAAAACCTCAACAATTTACGTTAGGTTAAGAAGTGGTAGAAAACACGATTATACTGTAAAAACCAATTTTACAATCAGTTCTAATAACTGGAACAATAACACCTGCAGACCGAAAGAATCAAATGCAGAATTAAAAGTGCTTAAAAATGACTTAGACGGTCTTTGTTATGCAATTCAGCAAAACCTTAACAACATCACAAAAGACGGCTTAGAACCTAATAGGGTTTGGCTAGAGAATGTATTTAACAACTACATTAAAAAAGAAAGAAACGATCAAAATGCTGAGGTTAGTTACTGGATACAGTTTATAGTAGACAACCATTATTTATACAAAAATAGCATCGGGGAAAAAGGACTATCTGAAAACAGAGTAAAAAACTATAAAACACTAAAGACGGTTTTTGACTTATACCAAGGAAAGCAATGTTTCAAAGTTATTGAAGTGGATCAGTTATTTTATGATACATTTTTTTATTGGCTGACCAAAAAACAACATTATAGTCACAATTCAGCAAAAAAACTATCTGACGACCTTGTTGCCGTAGCAATGCACACAAGAACGCATAAAATACCAGTATCTAACGAATTAAGAAATATTGTTAGAATCAATAGCAGAAAAACGCCTACGATAGTTTTAGAGGAACAAGAAATAGAAAGCATCAAAGAGTTAGAACTTAGTACCCCATATCTTCAAAACGCTCGTAAATGGCTCTTATTAGGCTTACAAATGGCGCAAAGGATTAGCGACTTACTTCCTCTTAATGAGAATAACATACATTATGTGAATGACTTAGACGGTATATTAACTAAATGCTTAGTATTCACACAAAAGAAGTCACAAGGCACTAAAGAAATGATTATACCTATTGACTCAGAAATTGAAACAATTATAAAAGACGGTTTTCCTCACAAAATATCAACTCAAAGATTTAACGAATACATAAAAGAACTTTGCCAATTAGCAGAAATAAATACTTTGACTACTGGTGCAATTTCAAAAGTTATTAAAGTAAACGGTGTAAAGAAAAAACGAAAAATTGAGGGCGTTTACCCTAAATGGAAACTCATTACATCGCACACAATGAGAAAGACGGCTACAACACATTTATATCAGGTTTTCGGCTCAAGAGTAAAACATATTACTGGACACTCTAAAGAGGAAACTGTAAATATTTATGTAGATGAGAGTAAAAGCAGAAAACTCTCACAAGTCAAACAAATGCGCAAAGAGTACCAAGACTTAAAAAAACCAGTAGTAAGAGAACCTAAATTAGAAGTAGTTAAAAGAGTGTCAAATAAATAAAAAGTAGAGATAATTATGCAACAAAAAGGATCTATAGACATAGAATTAACTCAAGAATTACAAGAGAAAATAGAGCACTGTAAAGCATCAGATACGTTTTATGGTGTAATAAATATTAATACAAAAGATGAGTTAGACCAAACAAAAGTATTTGTTTCTGAAATTGGGTTTAAGACTGTATTAGAAAGACACTATCTTGTTAAAAAGCCAATATGTTTAAGTATAGGTAAAAGCATCAGCATAGGAAGTATTAAGGCAATAGATGAGGTAAATAATTGTTTTGTATTTCAATACGCAAACGAGAATAGACAACCCGAAATATTGTCTTTAAATTCAATTAAAAAGGTTTTTGAAGTACATAAAGTACTTTAGTTATATCTGAAATGGCAACGCAAAAAAAGTTTAAATGTTTGAAAGAAATGAAATATCAATAAATGAGGTTAAAGAAGAAATTCTTTTTTATGGAGAACATAGTCTTATTAAACGCAGAATATCGCATTGTTTTAAAACTTATGGAATTAGTGATTATGATTTAATCAAAATATCAAGAGTAGTAATTTATTTATACGAAATAACTAATAAAGATATAGCCCCAATTTTGGTAAAAGAGTTAAACAGAAATAACGGGTTATTTATCTGTTCTGAAATTTACAATACAATAAATGCATTATTTTTTGATACTGATAAATACAAGTGGAAAGTTCGATACACTTTAAATGTTTTAAACGAGAATCATATTAACATAGAAAGTTTTAATATTTTATTTGAATACATAATTAGATACTACTACACCTATAAAAACAAAGGCAAAATTTCAAGTTTTAACTTCTTAAAAAAACTAAAAGAAAAAGAAGAAAATAAACTTATCATAAAAGAACTTAACAAAATTGAATACTTACAATGTATAGAAGAACTTAGGAGTTGGAAAAACAAATACTTAAATATCAGCGAAGAGGAATTTATAAGTTTTATCCATCAAAACACTAACTTACCTTACGCAAGAAGTACTTTAAGAAGACTTTATTTTGATGAAACAATAAAATAACTGTTTAAAAGAAGTTTTGGTTAGATATGTATCATTATACGCAAAAGTGAACGTCTTTTTACGTCTTTTTGTGTACATTTTTAGTTACTTACAACTTAAACTAACCCCTCTATATTTGTTGCAACAAAAAAAGGCAAAAGCCTTACCGAAGTAAAATCTAATGCCCTTGTAATTGAGAACTTCAAAGGTACAAAAAAAGATAACATCGGTAAGATTTAGCCAATTTCTATAATCTAACACATGTTATTTATGCAACAAGTACAATTAATTGGTATTACACCAGAGCAATTAAAAAACGTCATTATTGAGGGCGTACAAACTGAATTAAACAACTTCAAAGAACACTTTGAGCCTAAGAACCCTACGGAATTTATTACTCGAAAGGAAACGGCTAAACTACTAAGTATCAACCTCAGCACCCTACACCATTGGACTAAGGCAAAAAAGTTAAAGGCTTACGGCAAAGGTAAGCGCGTGTATTACAAACGCTCAGAGGTAGAAAATTCAATAATCTGTATAAACGAGTAAGGATATGGCAACGCAAAGCAATACGCCTATCGTACACGTTTATAAGGAAATAAACAAAGGCAAGTACAGAAGTGTAAAACACTACGAATTAGTTGAGGTTGAGAACGGAACAAACCAATTAACTGATAAATTAAACATCAGTAAAGACCGAAGATGTGCAAAGTCAGACCCTACCTATTGGCTACAAATACGCGAGGGTAACAAGTGGGTAACACCTCGTTTAACTGGCTTATTTAAAACTGATTATAGTAATATATTCAAAGGCGATGTATCTAAAAAAACTCATTTGTTAATAATGGAGTTTTGCAACGATATGGATGTATTTAAAGTCTACTACTACAAAGAGTTCTATACTTCACACATAGACACCTTAGCACCTATTTTAAAAAGAGTTTAAAACAACAAAAGAGGGTGTTCAAAGCCCTCTTTTATATTGTTCAAAATGTTGGTTTTGCAATTTGGCAACGCAAAGACCGTACACAAATATAAGCATTTCAGATTGATTGATTACGTTAAAATATTACTTTCAGATATAGATATTACTCGTTTGTTGCTATTACCTTGTTTAGAATTTAAAACAACTGTTTCAAAACAAACTGGCGTACTAGGAACTAAACAAACAGCAGAATATCATCATTGTAAAATAAAACTTTACGATAGTGGTTTGTTGTTATTTACTGGTAGCATACACAAACTATACAATTCACTACATAACATACAAGCACCAAACAATAAAAACGGATATAACGGCAACCAATTTACACTAACTAACATCATTGAAGTAAGAACACATTTATCAAAGTTATTTGACTGTAAACCTCAACAGATGCAATTTCAAAATATAGAGTTTGGAATTAACACAGAACCAAAAATTAACCCCCAGGACTTTATAAAAGGATTATTATACCAAAGAGGTAAGAAATTCGAGTTTAGATATAATGATTATTACGCACAAGTAGTACACCGACGATACATATTGAAGATCTATAATAAGTCTAACCAATACGGAATGAAAGAACAAACGTTAAGGATTGAAATAAAAGAACTAAAAGCGATAGATTTTTCAGATACTGGAATTAAAACATTTGCCGACATCAACGCCCAAACCTTAGAGAACGCAAAACAATTACTTTTAAAACGCTTTGATGAGGTTGTGTATTATGATTTTACTATTAACAAAAAGGGATTAACCAAAAGCCAAAAACAAAGTTTAAATAATTATTCAAATCCTCGATATTGGTTTGAAAACATAACCGTAAAAAAAAGGTATGAACATAAAAACAAACTAAGGAAATACATATCAGATTACAGTCAAAATTTGCATCAAAAAATTAGAGCAGAAATAATTCAAAAAGGGGGAATAATTAACCGACTTTCTGAAACACCTAAAGGGGGAATAATTAACAGTTCAAATATAGAGTTAAATACTCCCTTTAAACCACCTACCAAAAACGAGGAAAAAACGAGGGTAAAACATTGTCCTATAACTGGGGTTAATCTTAGTAGAGAAAAAGAGGGGGCGAAATACATTAGAACAACTACGTTAAAATATTTAAAAAAACACGATGAGGAAAAATATACAGAGGTATGTAGTTTACTTTTAAAAAACACGAACCCATATCATACAAAATATGAAGTTGATATAATTAATCATTTAGCCAAACAAATACGCAATAGGGTGTATAATGGAAACTCTATAAAAAAAACTGGTTATAACTCTAAGATGTACCACAATCAAACAAGATTGTTCTAATACCTATCATCATATTGAATATGTCCCTATCTGTTCGCGCATATATGAGGACAGAAATACGACCGCTCAAATTTGGGCAGTGAGATTTTTAAAGGTTTTTCCGAAGTCAATACACGCGTATAGTAATATTATACTTAAACTTCGTCCCCCTCTGTTCGCGCATTGTATAAAATCAAAACAATACGCGCGCGTGAGCGTATAGAATTAATATTATACATAGACTTCTTGGCTATCTGTTCGCGCATATAGTAATTTTATATACAGACTTCGTTCCTATCTGTTCGCGCGTATAGGTATAGTATATTGCAACTTCTTGGGTATCTGTTCGCGCGTTACTTAAACACAAAAAAACTTTATTACTATTGCAAATGTGGGGAATATGTGGGGAAAAACACAAATAAAAAAACCTCTAACTTGCTGTTTTACAGTTTATTAGAGGTCTTATATAGTACTCAAGGTGGGAATCGAACCCACACGACCGAAGTCACTGGATTTTGAATCCAGCGCGTCTACCAATTCCGCCACTTGAGCATCGTTTTGTACGACTGCAAAAATATAAAAATAATTCTTTTCCTACTAAATAAATCACAAAACTTGAAACAATAAAAAAAGAAGGCAATTTAATCACTTCTTTTTTATGCATTAATTCTTATTTTTGCCGCATCAAACAACACTACTAAAACAATTTATAATGTCAGAATCAACATTAGAACCAAAAATATTTGCTTGTTCACAGAGTAAAGACCTAGCGGAACGCATAGCGGAATCATTTGGAACAAAATTAGGAAACGTCATCAGATCAACATACAGTGACGGTGAATTCCAACCTTCTTTTGAAGAATCCGTAAGAGGACGACGTGTTTTTTTAATAGGATCTACACATCCCTCTTCTGAAAATTTGATGGAATTATTAATGATGCTTGACGCAGCAAAAAGAGCTTCAGCAAGGCACATTACAGCAGTATTACCATATTATGGGTGGGCAAGACAAGACCGAAAAGACAAACCAAGAGTTCCTATTACAGCTAAATTAGTTGCCAGTTTGCTAGAAACTGCTGGAGCTACACGAATTATCACCATGGATTTACATGCTGATCAAATTCAAGCATTTTTTGAAAAACCAGTAGATCATTTATTTGCATCAACCCTTTTCTTACAACATGTTAAAGATTTAAATCTTCCTAACTTAACTATTGCTTCTCCTGACATGGGAGGATCAAAACGCGCCTATGCCTATGCAAAAGCATTAGAAAGTAATGTTGTTATATGCTACAAACAACGTGAAAAAGCTAATGTTATTTCTCATATGGAACTAATTGGTAATGTAGAAGGGCAGAATGTAATATTAGTAGATGATATGGTAGATACTGCCGGAACATTGACTAAAGCTGCTGATATGATGATTGAAAGAGGCGCCTTGAGTGTACGCGCAATTTGCACTCACGCTATTTTATCTGGTAATGCTTTTGAACGCATTGAAAATTCTAAATTAGAAGAATTAATCGTAACTGATTCTATTCCTCATGAGCGCAAAAGTGATAAAATACGTGTAATCAGCTCAGCTAATTTATTTGCAGATGTAATGAAAAGTGTACATCAAAACAAATCAATTAGTGAAAAATTTATAATGTAACACATATCTCTTAAAAATTACCATATAGTATTTTGCAAGAGATAATAATTAGCTTACATTTGCCGTCCCTTAAACTAAGGGACTTAATAATCATTTAAATAAATAAAATGAAATCAATTACAATCAACGGATCACAAAGAGAAAGCGTAGGTAAAGTTTCTACTAAAGCCTTACGTAATGCTGGAATGGTACCTTGCGTAGTATACGGAGGAGACAAAGCAGTGCATTTCTCAGCAGAAGAATTAGCATTCTCAAAATTAGTTTTCACTCCTAACGCGCACACTGTTGTGATTGCTTTAGATAACGGAACGTCAATTAATGCTATTTTACAAGACATTCAATTTCACCCAGTATCTGACAAAATCTTACACGTAGATTTTTACCAGTTATTTGATGATAAAGAAGTGACTATGAATATTCCAGTAAACATTATTGGAAACGCACCAGGAGTATTAGCAGGTGGGGTATTAAACCGTAACCAACGTAAATTAAGAGTAAAAGCGTTACCAGCTAACTTACCTGATTTTATTGACGCTGATGTTTCTGAATTAAACATCGGAAATAAATTATATATTACAGCACTAGCTAATGATAAATACACATTCTTACAACCAGACAACACTGTTGTTGCTCAAGTAAGAGTATCTAGAGCTGCAATGAAAGCTGCTCAAGAAGCTGCAAAAGCGTAGGCTAATTCTGACGCACCAGCTGCAGAGTAATTATCTAAACAGATAAAAAAATAAAAAAGCATTCAACATTTGTTGAATGCTTTTTTATTTTTGTAAACTTAAAACTAAATTGAATGTTTCAATGGCTAACTAATTTATGTAAACAAAAGCAAACATTCTTATTAGATGAAACGGATTCTATGAAAAAATTCTTGATTGTTGGTTTGGGAAATATCGGCAGTGAATATGAAAACACACGCCACAACATTGGTTTCAAAATACTAGACCATCTTGCAAAAAAAGAAGACTTGACATTTGAAACACAAAA
>CAJXHW010000014.1 GCA_913054565.1 uncultured Kordia sp.
AAGAGATAAGATCGTCTAACAGAGACCCTCTTTCAAAAAGCTTAGAATTCTGAGGTCTATCTGGAATCATTGATGCTTCATCAACAATAAAAATCGTGTTTTTATGCTTGTTGGGCTGCAACACAAAACTTACAGCACCTCCATTCTGTTTTTTTGGGAAATAAATTTTCTTATGAATTGTTAAAGCCTCACGTTTTGCGTACTTTGAAATTACTTTTGCTGCCCTACCCGTTGGCGCCAATAACACCGCACTTTTATGAGCATGCCATAAATTATTAACAAGTGTACTTATTAGTGTTGTTTTTCCTGTTCCTGCGTAGCCTTTTAACACAAAGAGTTTTTCTGAATTTGTGTTAAAAACAAACGATGATAAACGTTGTAAAACAACATCTTGCTTTAAAGTTAAATCAAATGGAAATTTTTCTATTAATAAATTATGAAATTCAGTAGTTGTCATTTAATGCTAATGGGTGGTAAATTGAATTTCAAAGATAGACAGTATTTTTTCTTTTATTACTTTACTGATTGAAAAAAAAATGTAAATTTGCGTACAACCATTAATTAAACCTTATAAATAATGATAACAATACTTTTAATTGTTTTAACACTAGTAGCTGTTTTTGTAATAGTGAAGTTGATTGATAAATTCGTTCCTCAAAGTAAAAAATGGATATTTACTATTTTATTTTGGGTCTTAGCTATAGTTGTTGGTAAAGCACTTTACGATTCTATAATGGAACCTATTGAATTTAAAAAAACCAAAGAAGTACGTTACGCAAAAGTTATTGAAAACTTAAGAGATATAAGAGACGCAGAAATTGCTCATAAAACGGTAACTGGTAAATATAGCGGTGATTGGGATGCTTTAGTAAAGTTTATTGATACTGCAAAATACACTCTTACACAACGTAGAGATTCTACTATAATTGATGTTGAATTAACAAAACAATTTGGTGGTGTAGAAATGACAAAGGATATTGTTATTATTGACACTATAGGAACTGCATCTGTTAAGGATTCAATTTTTAAAAACTCAACACGTTACAAAACAATGATGAATGTTCCTGATACTGATGCTAAATTTGAATTAAAAGCTGGTATGATTGAAAAAGGAACTTCAAAATTACCAGTATTTGAAGCAAAAGTTTCTAAAAAAATAATTCTTTTAGGACAGCCAGAATATTTAATTGCTGAAGAATTAGAAACTGTTGCTGTAGATGGTGTTAACGGATCTGATTTGAGCGTAGGTTCAATGACAGAAATTAGCACTAATGGTAACTGGCCAAGAAAATATGACGAGAACTAATCGCATAAACATATTATCAAATAAAGTATTGTCCGTTCAAGTTAGCTTGAATGGACTTTCTTTTTGTGTGTTAGAAACAACCGAAAATAACATTTTACTTTTAAAGGAAGATGTGTTTAATACACAAAAAAATCCAATTGAAATAGAAAAATTGATTCGAGAAACCTTAGATACAACTCCTCTACTTCAACAAGAATTTAAAAAGGTTAATATAATACACCATAATAACATTTGCACCTTTGTACCTAAAGAGCTTTATAATGAAGCTAATTTGATTGATTATTTAAAGTTTAACAACAAGATATTTGAATCGGATTATATTGCTACAGATGAAATTACTTCAAAAAACATCATGTCTGTTTATGTTCCTTTTGTAAATATTAATAATTACTTTTTTGAACAATTTGGTAGTTTTGAGTACCATCACTCTGCCTCAATTTTGGTAAAAAACATTCTTCAAGAAAGTATTAATTCTGTTACAAAATTATATTGTAATGTTGCTAAAAACTCTTTTGAATTAATCTATATAAAAGAAGGAAATCTTAACTTATATAATGCATTTGAATATGCGTCAAATGAAGACTTTATTTATTATATTTTATTTACTGTTGAACAACTTCAGTTAGATACGGAAACCGTTGACTTTATTTTACTTGGTGATATTGGCTTAGAAGACGATTTATACAGTGTATTATATCAATACATTAGAAATGTATCTTTTGGTAGTAGGCATACTCAATTTACCGTCACAGATCCCGAACAAAAGCCAAAATATGGCTATAATCATTTTAGCTTACTAAACTCTTTTTAAATGAGAATCATATCAGGAAAATATAAAGGTAGACGTATTACTGCCCCTAAAAAACTACCCGTACGTCCAACTACAGATTTAGCAAAAGAATCATTATTCAATATTTTAAATAATCACTTTTATATTGATCAGATTTCTGTGTTAGATTTATTTTCTGGTACTGGTAACATCAGTTATGAGTTTGCTTCAAGAGGTTGTCAAACAATAACTGCTGTAGATGCTGATTATGGATGTACAGCATTTATAAAGAAAACTGCGAAAGACTTTGATTTTAACATTAGTGTTATAAAAAGTGATGTCTTTAAGTTTTTAGTAAAAGTAAAAATTAATGCAACTATTGTTTTTGCAGACCCTCCTTATGATTTTAGTGATGAAAAATTCGCTAAAATTTCTACCTTAGTTTTCAATCATAATCTTTTAGCTCAAAAACGGCTATTTAATTATTGAGCACTCTAGCCATACAAATCTATCACACTTAAATCATTTTAGTCATTCTAAAAAATATGGTGGATGTGTGTTCAGTTTTTTTGAACATCATCAAGCAGATAATTCTTAAGAAGAGTAAACCTACTCCATTTTTAAAACATTTTTAACCTATAAATACTCATTAGCAATACGTTCACAATGTTCTAGAGTTTCTTTAACATCCTGAAAACTTGTTCTTGGGTTTATTAAACACATACGTAATACAACTTGATTTTGAAGTATTGTAGTTACTAATAATGCTTCTTTTGATTTTACAATTTCTGAAGAAATATGCTGATTCAATGCGTCCAGTTTTTTCTCTGTTAATTGTGAATTAATCGGATGGTATCTAAAATTAATCACTGCAAGCGTTGCTGGTGATATCACTTCCCAGCTTGAACTTTCTCTTAGCGCATTTTCAACACGTTCAGCTAATAGAATATTATATTCTATGGCTTTTCTAAATGCTGATAAACCAAATGTTTTAACAGACATATATAATTTTAGCGCTCTAAAACGTCTTGTTAATTGAATACCATGATCATAGAAATTAATTTCTGAAGCATTCCCCTCTATATCTCTTAAATACTCTGGTTTTTCACTAAACGTTTCACTTAACCATTTATGGTTTCTAACCAACAAACAGCCCATTTCATAGGGTTGAAACATCCATTTATGCGGATCAATAGTAAGTGAGTCAGCTTTTTCAATTCCAGCTAATGCTTTCTTACCATGTTTTGACAGTATGGCCGCACCACCATAGGCACCATCAATATGAAACCAAATATTCTCAGCTTTACATATAGAAGCTATGGCGTTTAAAGGGTCTACAGTTCCGGTATTTGTTGTTCCTGCAGAAGCAATTATACAAAAAGGAAATAAGCCTTCTAATTTATCTTTAGCTATTGCGTTTTTAAGTTTATTAATAGCTATTTTAAATTCTATATCAGTAGGTATAATTCGTATTTGTTCTTTTTTAAAACCTAATACGCGTATAGCTTTTATATTTGACGAATGCGCCTGATCTGACATATAAATGATCGCTTTTGAAAAATCATCACCGCAACGTTGTCTTCTTGCAGTAACTAAAGCTGTTAAATTAGCCATTGAACCACCACTTGTAAAAATACCACCACCTTTTTTTGATGGGAATTTAAACAATTTTAATAACCAATTCATAGTAACAATTTCTAATTCTGCTGCAGCTGGAGAGCCTACCCACCCACCTGCAAACACATTAAAACCTGTTGCTAAAATATCCCCTATTACACTTACATAGTTACTTGGCCCTGGTACAAATGAATAGGATTTTGGATGTGTGACAATATTACTTTTTGGTAAAACTTCATCAAGCACAAAATCTAAAATTTGAGAAGCATCAGTAGCTATTTCAGGAGCAGTTTCTGAAAACAAAGAATCCATTTCAGCGCGTGAACCCGTTGCAACAGGTTTTTTATCATTCTGAACATCAAAATGGTCTACAATAGCATCAATTGCTTTGTAGCCTAATTGCTTCATTTCTGCCTTACTTAGTTCTAATTTATATGAATTATCTGCCATGCGATGTAATTTACCACAAAAATAGATGAATTAGCACATATGGTAACTGATAATTATCATAAATTAAGTCAACAACACCGCTTAATTTTACAATCAAATTAAATTGATAGATTATGCAATCTTTAGTTCAAAAATATAATGTCCCTGGTCCACGTTACACAAGCTATCCTACTGTTCCTTATTGGAACAAAGAAGGTATAGCTCTTGAAAACTGGATAAAAACATTTCAACATTCATTTTCTGAAAGCAATCAGTCAGAAGGAATAAGTTTATATATTCACCTTCCCTTCTGTGAAAGTTTGTGCACATTTTGCGCTTGCCATAAACACATCACCAAACGCCATGATGTTGAGGACGATTATATTGATACGGTACTAAAGGAATGGCAATTGTACTTAGAAGTCCTACTAGAACGTCCTATTATTAAAGAAATTCATTTAGGTGGTGGTACACCAACGTTTTTTTCTAGCGCTAACTTAAAACGATTAATTAACGGTATTTTTAATTTTGCTGACAAACACCCCGAACACGAATTTAGTTTTGAAGGACACCCAAACAACACCACTAAAGAGCAACTACAAGAATTGTATAATTTAGGATTTACTCGCGTAAGTTTTGGAGTTCAGGACTATGATGCTGCTGTACAAAAAGCCATACATCGAATTCAACCTTTAGAAAATGTTATAAATGTTACTAATTGGGCTAGAGAAATAGGCTACACATCAGTTAGTCATGATTTAATCTTTGGTTTACCATTTCAGTCTTTAGAAAAGGTAAAAAACACTATTGATATTACCAATAACTTAAAGCCAGATAGAATTGCATTTTATAGTTACGCTCATGTGCCATGGATAAAAGGTGTTGGTCAACGTGGATTTAATGAAAATGATTTACCAAAGGAAAATGAAAAGAGAACATTATACGAACAAGGAAAACAATGGCTAGAAGAGGCTGGATATATTGAAATTGGTATGGATCATTTTGCTTTAGCTACTGATAGTTTATTTGAAGCTACTGAAACGAAAACTTTGCATCGGAATTTTATGGGCTATACAGCTAATAAAACACAATTAATGATTGGTTTGGGTATGTCGGCTATTAGTGATTCATGGTATGCCTTTGCTCAAAACGCAAAAACAGTTAAAGAATATCAAAAACAAGTAAATGATAAGGTTATCCCAGTGTTTAGAGGTCATGAATTAAGTAAAGAAGATTTGATTATTCGTCAGCATATTTTAAATATTATGTGTCATTTTAAAACATCTTGGAAGGCAACAGAGCTTCAATTTGAGGGCTTACAAAACTGCCTTAAATTACTTCAAGAAATGGCACAAGATAACCTTGTAATTATTACTGAAAATACTTTAGAAGTACCCCACAATGCAAGAGCATATGTAAGAAATGTTTGTATGGCTTTTGACATGCAGTTACAACGTAACAAGCCGTCTACAAAATTATTTTCTATGACAATATAAGCATCAATAAAAAAGCCTAATAGTCAATCATTAGGCTTTTTTTATTAATATTTTGATGCCAATTTTTAATACTGCTCTAATAAATAGTTAATTAAATCTGTAGTTGTAACTATACCTACTAATTTTCCGTTTTCTTGAACTGGCAAAGCATGAAAATTTTCTTTTGCTAAAATTTTAGCTACATCATAAATTGTATCTGAAGTAGTAACACTCGTTACTGTTTTTACCATTACTTGATTTAAAGTAAACATGTTATACACTACGGTATCTATATTTTCTTCATCATCAAAAGCGGCATCTGCAAAACTAATTCGCAATAAATCTGTATAACTTAACATTCCTTCAACTTTGTTATTATTTACTACCGGGATATGTCTTATGTTATGTTTTTTAAACAAGCCTTCAGCCTTTTCCAAGGTATCGGTTAAGTTTAGCAACACTAAATTACTTGTCATAATTCTTGAAACTGGAACTCTTTTTTTCATATTGATACTGTTTTTACCTTAAAAAAGGATAGTTGTTAAAAGTTATCTAAGGTAATATCGCTATTTCCTATACTATAAAGTTAGTTAAAAATAAAGAGTTATTGTATGATATCAGTTAGTAAAAAGACTGATAATAATCAGTTGCTTTTTAATGACAAAATTCTGGGGAGCTTGATAATAACAAGGTACTTTCTTCTGGAGAAATATATGGAATTCCTAAACCCATTCCTCTAAAAATAAATAAAACACCAAGTACAATAACAAAAATAGGGATAGCTTTTTGCAAACGTGTTCTAAAGGCTGATGAAAACGCATCTTTTACATACAATAATATGCTTAATAACGGAATTGTTCCAAGGCCATACAGCGCCATATACATTGCTGATGTTACGCTATTTGTCATAGCTACGGCACCAACTAATGCAATATAAACCATACCGCATGGCAAAAACCCATTAAAAAAACCAATCATAAAAATTGAATAAAAAGATTCTTTTTTAAGGTATAAACCTAATTGCAATTTAAGTGAATTTAATAGACGGGTAAGTGGCGAAAACCTTAAAGTTATCTTATGGCTGATTTTAGGAAATACTACTAAAAGAATCATTATAACACCTATAATTATAGATAAGTTTTGTTGCAATCCTGATAAAAATAAGCCCTTACCAACCAAACCAAATAACGCTCCTAGTATACTGTAAGCAACTATACGCCCTAAATGATATAAAAGTATTTGAATGTGCTTTTTTGCATTACTCGTTTTACTTAAAGGCAAAAGCATTGCTATGGGGCCGCACATTCCTATACAGTGTAAACTACCTAAAAGTCCTAATATGAATCCTGCTAAAAGCATTTTATAATAAGAGATCTTGTTTATAAAGATATGCTATACCATTACAAGTAAAGTCTATAGCAATGTTCCAGCGACCACCAACAAGATCTTTTTTCGGTAAAAACAAGATGTTGGAAGAAACCACTAAAGGAATTTCTAGGTCCAATTTCTCGTTGGATGGTCTGTACAGGAACATTTTTCCTTCAATTTTATCAGAGGGTAATTCGTTAGGAAAAATAACAAAGATTCCTTTTTCAGTTATATCAACTTTAACAGGTTTATTTAATAATTGTAAATTTTGTTCTTTATCTATTTCCTTCTGAAAAGCTAATTCATTCTTGTAGTAATCAGTTGCTACTAAATCATGATCATATTTTGAATTTGTAGACATTTTGATTACAAAAAATAAAATAAATGCCATAAATGCTGCTATTGCAATTACAATTGATGTACCCCAGTTAATTTTCATAATCTTTTTTTTATCTAAATCGTCTAGGCCCTAAAAAGTTTGTAGACGTTGTTTCAATTTTTTTACCGTTACTAAAAATACCAACTTTAATTTTTTCACGATCTTTAGTTAACTCTGATTTTGGAATTTCTACAAATAATGTTCCTGTTGACAAAGCTTGTGCTTCAAGAGAAATTTTAGATATCCCAACAACATTGATTTCTCCTTTATGAGATAATAATTTAAATTGTAAATTAGGTATATCTTCACTTGTTTTATTGACTAATTTATATGTAAATACATTACTAATAATACCGTTAGCTTTCTTTTCATATAATTGCCCTGGCAACTTCAATAAACTTGCTTCAACATCATTTCTAAGAAATAACATGACACTCATAACTGTTAATAATAATAGTAATACAACGGTATAAGCTTTGTTACGTGTTGTAAAAATGGTTTGCTCACCTTTACTAATATTATCTTCTGAATCATAGCGTATTAACCCTTTTGGTAAATTAACTTTTTCCATCATGAAGTCACAAGCATCAATACATGCAGTACAATTCACACATTCCAATTGTGTTCCGTTTCTAATATCAATACCCGTTGGGCATACTTGAACACATTGGTTACAGTCAATACAATCTCCTTTACCTAAAGCATCTCTATCTTCATTCTTTTTAAATTTAGAACGTCCTTCTGTACGTTCACCCCTTACATAATCATAAGCAACATTAATTGTTTTATTATCCAACAATACACCTTGAAGTCTACCATACGGACAAGCAATTATACACACTTGCTCTCTAAACCATGAAAAGACAAAAAAGAATACTGTAGTAAAAATTAAAAGCAATGCTAAGGTTCCAAAATGAGATAATGGCTCATTAAAAACATAGTTAATTAGGGTATCACCACCAATAAAATATGCTAAAAAAACATTAGCAATTAAAAAGGAAATTAAATAAAAAATAGTCCATTTTAAAAATCGTTTTCTTATTTTTTCTGAGGTCCATTTTTGCTTATCTAGCCTTATTTGAGCACCTCTATCGCCTTCAATAGCATATTCAATTTTTCTAAACACCATTTCCATAAAAATGGTTTGCGGGCAAATCCACCCGCAAGAAATTCTTCCGAAAATAACTGTAAATAGAACGATAAATAGCACCCCAATAATCATAGCCATAACCAGCAAATGAAAATCTTGTGGCCAAAATGGGAACCCAAAAATATTGAATTTCCTATCTATAACATTAAACAGTAAAAACTGATTGCCATTAATTTTTAAAAAAGGAAAAGAAAATAAACACAACAACAACAACCAACTAATGTGTGTTCTATATTTATAAAATCTACCAGAAGGTTTCTTGGGGAAAACCCAATTTCGCTTACCTTCATCAGTAATCGTACTGATAGAATCTCTAAATACTTCTTTTCCTTGATCTGACATCTAATTTACTTAACTTAATTGATGTTACTTTTTATATTTTTGAGCAACTATTTACTCTGCTTTCCATATGTCTCCTTCTGGAGCTTTAGCATCTGCTGGGTTTGTTCCTGCAAGTGTTAAAATATACGATGCAACTTGTTGTATTTCTGATGGTTTCATTCCTTTTTTAGACCAGGCTTCCATTCCTTTTGCAGGTCTACCACCTTGTGAAATTGTTTTAAATATATTGTTTATTCCACCACCTAAAACCCAATGTTCATCAGTTAGGTTTGGTCCTATGCTTCCTCCACCATCTGGTTTATGACAAACCGCACAGTTTTGTATAAAAACAGCTTTACCTGCCTCTAAATCGGACGCTTCTGTTAAAGCAACAACGGTAGTGTGATCAACCAAATCTTTTGCGGTTTTTTTATATTCTTCTATTTCAATTCGTGCAATTTCCATTTCATTTTCAAACTCTTGAATTTGAGAATCGCCATCAAACACGTGGTACCTAGCCATATATACTACTGCAAAAACAATAGTTGCATAAAACCCCCATACCCACCATGGCGGTAAGGCATTATCTAATTCTTTAATACCGTCATAATTATGATTTAATACAATTTCTTCTTCGTGCTCTATTGGTGTTGCATTTGTAGCATTCTTTAAGAAATTTGCTAACCATGATGGTTTGCTTACAACAGCATTCATTTTAGCTTTTCTTTCTTCTTCAGAAAGCATTTGTAACATCATGTTATTTATTGCGGCATAACATACCTCAAAAACTATTATGATAAATAAAATTAACACTAATAGTAATGCTATTTCAGGATGCTTAATAAATGCTGGTTGATCACCAGAATCAATGAAGTATTCTAAAATTCCTGCCGAGCCAAAGAATATTAATGGTACTCTAATATGAAGTGGGAAATATCGTTTCATAGTTTACTGTTTTTTTTAGTGATCTAATGGTAACTGACTGACTTTATCTATATATGAACTTTTTGATTTGATAACCCACCAGAATAAGGCTATAAAAAATGCAAAAAAGATAAGTAGTGAAATGATTGGGTATATTTCTATACCCTCAATCGTTTCCATATGATGTTTTATGAATTTTAACATAGTATTCGTTTTTTAATTTTGTACCGTTTCTTTTACTTTAATATCAGTTCCTAAACGTTGTAAGTATCCTATTAACGCAATAATTTCTCGATCTTTTAACGGGATGAATTCATCACCTTTTTCTTCCACTTCTTCTTTAAATGACCTGTTAATATCATCGTTTAATAATAAATCATCAGCAATAGTTTTTGCTTGCTTTTCAATTGTGGCATCAACATTTTGAATTTCAGCTTCGGTGTATGGCACCCCTAAAGTTACCATTGCTTCCATTTTATCTTTTGTTTTAGAATAATCTTGCTTGTCAGTTATAATCCAAGGATACCTTGGCATTAACGATTTTTCTTCAATTGCTTGCGGGTCATACATGTGGTTAAAATGCCATACATTTGATTTTAAGCCTCCTTCACGATGTAAGTCTGGCCCTGTTCGTTTAGACCCCCATAAAAACGGATGGTCATATACAAACTCTCCTGCTTTTGAATATTCACCATAACGTTCTACTTCTGAACGGAATGGTCTTACCATTTGTGAGTGACATGACACACAACCTTCTCTGATGTATATATCTCTACCTTCTAGCTCTAAAGGCGTGTAAGGTTTTACACTACTTATTGTTGGTATGTTAGAATCAACCATTAAAGTTGGTACAATTTGAATGATTCCTCCAATAAGTATTGCTACTGTTGCTAAAATTGATAATTGTACTGGTTTACGTTCTAACCATACATGGAATGTTTCTCCACTTAAGCGTCCTTTTCCTAATTTCTGTAATTCAGGAGCTTCCGCTAATTCATCGGTAACTTCTTCTCCAGATCGTACTGTTTTTATCATATTAAACAACATTACAAATGCTCCTAATATATAAAGAGATCCTCCAATAGCACGCATCCAATACATTGGCATGATTTCTACAATAGTATCAACAAAACTGTATACTAAAGTTCCTTCAGGTGCAAATTGTTTCCACATTTCTGCTTGAACAAATCCGGCAACATACATTGGTAATGCATATAAAATAATACCTAATGTCCCCAACCAAAAGTGTGTGTTAGCTAACTTTACAGAATGCAATGATGTTTTAAACATTCTTGGCACTAACCAATAAATCATACCAAATGCTAAGAAGCCATTCCATGCTAATGCCCCTACATGAACATGTGCAATAATCCAATCTGTAAAATGCGCAATCGCATTTACATTTTTCAATGATAACATTGGCCCTTCAAAAGTTGCCATACCGTAACCAGTAATAGCGACTACCATGAATTTTAAAACAGGATCAACACGAACTTTATCCCATGCCCCTCTAAGTGTTAACAATCCGTTTATCATTCCACCCCATGATGGCGCTAGTAACATGATTGAAAAAGCAACTCCTAAATTTTGCGCCCAATCAGGTAATGCTGTATATAATAAGTGATGTGGTCCTGCCCAGATATAGATGAATATTAAAGACCAAAAGTGAACAATTGATAATTTGTACGAATACACAGGTCGGTCTGCTGCTTTAGGTACAAAGTAGTACATTAACCCTAAAAATGGCGTTGTTAAAAAGAATGCTACCGCGTTGTGACCATACCACCATTGTACCAAGGCATCTTGAACACCTGCATACACTGAATAACTTTTTAAGAAAGATACAGGCAACTCCAAACTATTAAACACGTGTAATACCGTAACGGTTACAAATGTTCCCAAATAAAACCAGATAGCTACATACATGTGGCGTTCTCTACGCTTTAATATAGTCCATATCATATTAGCCCCAAATGCTAACCATACTACGGCAATTGCTATATCTATAGGCCATTCAAGTTCGGCATATTCTTTACTAGACGTATACCCTAAAGGTAAGGTAATTGCAGCTGCAACAATTATTGCTTGCCACCCCCAGAAGTTTAACTTACTTAAAAAATCACTTGCCATTCTTGCTTTTAACAATCTTTGCAGCGAGTAATATACCCCTGCAAAAATAGCATTACCAACAAAAGCAAATATTACTGCATTCGTATGTAAAGGTCTTAATCTACCAAAGCTTAACCATGATATACCATCAGTTAAGTTAGGAAAAATAAACATTAGCGCTAGTAGTAAACCAACACTCATACCTACTAATCCCCATAAAATGGTTGCGTAGATAAAATTCTTTACAATTTTGTTGTCATAATAAAATTGCTGTAGTTCCATAAAGTTATAATTTGTTTTTTTTAGGAGATTTAACCACTAATTCATCATCAAAAAGCATGCGTACAGACGGCGTGTATGAATCGTCATACTGACCACTTTTTACAGCTATAATGAAAGCTATAAAAAATAAAACCGCTACAATAATACTGATGGTGATTAAAATGTATATCACTCCCATATCTTAATTTTTACCTCAAACAAAGGTAATGTTAGAGCTTTGTTAAAACTATGACATTTATCATATTTTTAAAAGTATTTAAAGACTTTTATTTCAAATATTTTCTTGTAATTATGTTTGATACTATAGTCACAAAAACAACTACTGTTATAGAGCTTAACGGCATCAATATAGCTGCAACAATTGGTAACAAGTTTCCAGTTACTGCAAATGAGAGTCCTATTATGTTATATAAAAAAGACATGATAAAACTTGCTATCACTAAACGCTTTGCTCGTTTTGAAATTATAAGAATTGATGGGATGTTTTGAAATTGTGAGGCGTCAATGATAGCATCACATGCAGGGGAAAACACATTTACGTTTTCTGCTATTACTACCCCCACATCACTTTGTGCCAATGCTCCTGAATCATTTAACCCATCACCAACCATTAAAACATGCTCTCCCGCATCTTGAAGGGTTTTAATATAAGTTAATTTATCCTCAGGTTTTTGCTCAAATAATAGGTCAACATCTATTGGCAACTCCTTTTCTAAATAGTTTTTCTCTCCTTTATTATCACCTGACAGTACAACTAGTTTATATTGTTTTGATAGACTTTTAAAGACCGAAAATACACTTGATCGGTATTTGTTTTTAAATTGATAGCTACCCAACACCTTTTCATTAACAGATATATAAACTTGTGTTTCATTAACGTCTGATTTGCTAGCATTAACAAAAGATGCAGAACCTATCTTGTATTGATTAGTATTTACTACGCCCTCAACCCCTTTTCCTGTAATTTCTCTAAAACCTGATACATTTAAAACTTGATCATCATCGTGCTTTAAAAAATCGTACAACATTCTACTCAACGGGTGATTTGATGCTCTTAATATTGATTTTACAGACATCAAATTACCTGCTGATATTGTATCGCCTTGATAAAAAATGGTATTGCCTTCTCTTTGAGTTAAAGTTCCTGTTTTATCAAATACAACTGTCGTTATTTTTGAAAGCGATTCAATAACCATCGTATTTTTTAAATACAGTTGATGTTTACCTAATATGCGTAACACATTACCTAAAGTAAACGGCGCCGACAACGCTAATGCGCATGGGCAAGCTACTATAAGAACAGCTGTAATAGCATTAATCACAATACTCTGGTCAACAATAAACCAATAAAGTGCTGTAAGAATTGTAATGGCTAGAATTATAGCTGTAAAATACTTACTAATTGCATCTGTAATTGTTTCTAATTTATCCTGCTTATTTACTGAAAACACATCATTACCCCACAGCTGTGTTAAATAACTTTGTGACATGGATTTTGTTACTTCAACTTCAATGATACCACTAGTTTGCTTACCTCCCGCAAAGAGTGCTTCTCCAGATGCCTTTTTTACAGGGTTAGATTCTCCAGTTACAAAACTATAATCAATACGAGCCTCACCTTTTATTAAAATGGCATCAACAGGTAACAGCTCTTCATTTCTAATAAGTAATCTATCACCTGCTACTATTTCATGAACTGGTATTGCGAGCTCATTTTCATCCTGAAGTTTAGTGACTGCAATTGGAAAATATGATTTATAATCTCGTTCAAAAGATAAGAAACTATAGGTTTTTTGTTGAAAAAATTTCCCTAATAACAAAAAGAATACTAATCCGCATAAACTATCAAAAAAACCTTGCCCCGTATGGGTTATGACCTCATATGAACTTCTGAAAAACAGCACTAATATACCTAAAGCTATTGGCACATCAATATTTAACAATTTGTGTTTTAACCCCTTGTAAGCAGATACAAAATAATCTTGTGCAGCGTAAAACACAACAGGCAAAGAGAACACTAACATTATTTGGCGAAAGAATGGTTTGTATAAATCCAACCAGTACTCATTCAATTCAAAATATTCTGGAAAAGATAAAAACATTACATTTCCAAAGGCAAACCCTGCAGTTACCAACTTAAATAATGACGAATAATCTTTACGGGTTGATTTTTTTTTAGAATCCTCTAAACTAATATAAGGATCATACCCTATACTACTCAACAACACAACAACCTCTTGCAAGGTTACATTGTTCTTATTATACGTAATACGAACAGTTTTTTTAGCGAAATTTACTTGAGATGTAACAATATGACCATTTAGCTTATTTAAGTTTTCAAGTACCCAAAAACAAGAGCTGCAATGAATATGAGGAATATATA
>CAJXHW010000015.1 GCA_913054565.1 uncultured Kordia sp.
TTAAATATTCTAATTGATTACACCAACATAGTCACTGGGTTTTCAATATATTCTTTTAGTGTTTGTAAAAATTGCGCCCCAGTTGCACCATCAACAGTTCTGTGATCACAAGCTAAGGTTAACTTCATCATATTACCAACTGCTAATTGTCCGTTTTTAACAATAGGTTTTTCTATTATTGCTCCAACAGATAAAATTGCTGAGTTAGGTTGATTAATAATTGACGTAAAACTCTCAATACCAAACATCCCTAAGTTAGAAATAGTAAATGTACTTCCGTCCATTTCTTGAGGTGTTAATTTCTTTTGACGTGCTCTTACTACATAATCTTTAACTTCCGCACCTATTTGAGGTAATGACTTCTCATTTGTAAATTCAACTACAGGAACAACTAAACCATCTTCTACGGCTACAGCAACACCAACATGCACGTGGTGATTTAACTGAATACGATCATCAAACCACTGAGAATTTACTTGCGGGTGTTTTTTTAATGCCAAAGCTGATGCTTTAACAATAATATCGTTAAATGATATTTTAACCTCTGGAAGTGTATTAAATTGTTTTCTAAAAGCGATTGCATTTTCCATATTAAACTCTACGTTTAAGTAGTAATGCGGTGCCGTAAATTTAGATTCTCCTAACCTACGCGCAATAACTTTACGCATTTGAGAATTTGCTATATCTTCGGTACTTTCTTCTCCAGAAGGCACAAAAACACCTGTACTTGCTCCTCCAGAAGCTGGTTGATAATTTTCAACATCTTTTTTTACAATCCTTCCATTCTCTCCTGATCCTGAAATCTTTGACAGGTTATACCCTTTTTCTTCTGCCATTTTTTTAGCTAAAGGGGATACAAAAATTCTTTCTGAACTAGTAAATGATTTTACTGGTTTTACGTCTTGATTTTTCTTTCCAGAACTTACAACAGTTTTAGCAACTGTTTTCTTTTCGTTATTTTCAGATGACGCTTCTTGAGCATCAGCCTTTACATAGTTTGCTGCTAAATTAGTAACATCCGTTCCTTTAGGGCCAATAATTGCCAATATACTATCTACAGGTGCTGAATCTCCTTCTTGAAGCCCTACATATAATAATGTACCTTCATAAAAAGACTCAAACTCCATTGTTGCTTTATCTGTTTCAATTTCAGCAAGAATATCACCCTCTTCAACTGTATCTCCAACTTGCTTTAACCAAGTAGCAACAGTACCGTCAGTCATTGTATCACTTAAACGTGGCATTGTAATAACTTCAACACCTTCTGGTATTTCTACTGTTCCTTCTTGTGTACTGGTATTTACTGTTTCTTCTTTAGTTTCCTCAACTTCTTTTGAAGATTCTCCAGCTAATAACGCAGAAATATCTTCTCCTTTTTCTCCAACAATAGCTAATAAAGAATCTACTGGTGCAGTTTCACCTTCTTTAATACCAATATGCAATAACGTTCCTTCATAGAAAGACTCAAATTCCATCGTTGCTTTATCTGTTTCAATTTCAGCAAGAATATCACCTTCTTCTATTGTATCACCAACTTGCTTCAACCAAGTTGCCACAACACCTTCTTCCATGGTGTCACTTAAACGTGGCATGTTAATTACTTCTGCCATTGCTTATAATTTATGAGGTATAAATGGATAATCTTCTTGATCATAAACCACATCATACAACTGGTTTACAGGAGGAAAAGCAGATGCTTCTGCAAAAGCTTCACATTCTTTAACTAATTCTTTTACACGCTTATCTATAGCTTCAATATCCTTTGCTGTTGCATACTTCTTATCCAAAATTTTACTCCTAACCGTTGTAATTGGATCTATTTTTTGATATTCTGCAACTTCATCTTTGGTTCTATAATGTTGTGCATCTGACATAGAATGTCCTCTATATCGGTATGTTTTCATTTCTAAAAATGTTGGCCCATCACCTTTTCTAGCTCGCGCCATAGCAATATCTACTTCCTTTGCAACAGCAACTGGATCCATCCCATCTACAGGACGACAAGGCATTTCATACCCTAATCCTAATTTCCAAATTTCTGTATGATTCGCAGTTCTCTCAACAGAAGTTCCCATTGCATACCCATTGTTTTCTACAATAAATACTACGGGCAACTTCCATAACATTGCCATGTTAAATGTTTCATGTAATGATCCTTGTCTTGCAGCACCATCTCCAAAATAACATAAAGTTACAGCTCCTGTATTGTTATATTTATCTCCAAAAGCCATACCTGCACCTAAAGGAATTTGACCTCCTACGATACCATGACCTCCATAAAATCCTTTTTCTTTAGAAAATATGTGCATTGAGCCTCCCATCCCTTTTGATGTTCCGGTAACTTTACCATACAACTCTGCCATTACTGCTTTTGGGTCTACTCCCATACCAATTGGCTGTACATGATTACGGTAAGCAGTAATCATTTTATCTTTAGTTAAATCCATTGCATGTAAAGACCCAGCCAACACAGCTTCTTGACCATTATACAAATGCAAAAAACCTCTAACTTTTTGCTGGATATACACAGCAGCTAATTTATCTTCAAACTTTCTCCAAAACAGCATGTCTTCATACCATTTTAAATACGTGGCTTTGGTAATTTTTCTCATCTTCGTCTATTTTGAAGTATGTTGTTATTTTTTAAACAGTAGACAAAAATAGTCTTTCAAAACGAATCAAAAAACTGTTTTATAAAAAAAATCAACTATTTACATTTTTTTAAATAATTGATCTCTTATGATTTAGTATAAATAAGGTTTTTATATTTATAAATGCGATTTTTCAAACATCAAAGGCAAGATATCAGCCAAAGATTCTGACTTCATAATCGCCCCTTCTTCACCCATAAAATACAGTTCTATTTTTTCATTTTGACGGCTTTCATATTCAGCCATAGACTGCCTACAAGCACCACATGGTGGTATTGGTAATGACACTTTGTGATTTTGAGAAGTGGCCGTGATTGCAATTGTTTTGATTTTTGCGTTAGGATATAAAGCTCCAGCTTGAAAAATTGCAACACGCTCTGCACATAATCCTGATGGATATGCTGCATTTTCTTGATTAGAACCGATAACCACCTTATTATTATCTAACAAAATTGCTGCACCAACATTAAATTTAGAATACGGCGCATAAGCAGTGTCTCTAGCTGCAACTGCTGATTCCATAAGACTAAAAACAGCTGATGGAAGTTCCGACAGCTGTTCGTATATTTTAAAGGTTGTGCTTAGAGTAAGCTCTTTCATTTATAATTATATTAATTAGTTCCTTTTCCTCCAATATTAAATGATAATGAAAAACGCAATGTATTTTCTAGTGGGCTTGGCACTTTTGAAGCTGACAATAAATATGAAATATCAATATTTACAACATTGTATTTAAATCCTGCTCCTAGAGCAAAAAACTTTCGCGCCCCTTTAGTTTCATGTTCATTAAAATAACCTGCTCTAAACGCAAAGGAATCTTGGTATGAATATTCCGCACCAACTGAATAAGTAAACTCATTTATCTCTTCACTAAAACCACCTGGCGCATCACCAAACGACTGAAACATTCCAGAAAAGAAGTTTACATCAGGATCTTGTCCTTCTAAAATCACCGTATCCTCATCGTCAAAATCACCATCATTATCTGTATCAACTCTTCCATATATAGGAGGTGTTGGCACAAGTAACTTTGCTGCTTCAAGCGTAACCCCTATTTTATTAGCTTCATCTAATATAAAATCAAACCCTCCACCTAGACGTAAAGTTGTAGGCAAGAAACTCTCATTTCCATCTTCTTCATATTTTATTTTAGGCCCAATATTCTGTATTGCAAATCCTCCACGCCATTTACCGTTAAAACTTTCATAAGCTTTTTCTTCAGATTCATAATACCCTCCTATATCAACAGCAAAAGAACTTGCAGGACCAGCATCAGTTGCTCCTGCTAGATCCCCTCCTTGCAACTTTAAATCAGACCTTATATATCTAAGCCCTACACCCATTGCAAACTTTTCACTTAATTTTAATGAGTATGCCACATCAACCATTAATTCATTTGGTTTATCAATCCCTGTATCGTTACCTAAATTATCAGTGAATTGAATTTCCCCTAAACTAAAATATCTAAAACTTGCAGACACAGCACTTCTGTCATCTAACTTATTATAATAATTTACTCCTCCCAAGAAAATATCATTTACTAACTCTCTTAAGTATGGTGTATATGTTAAAGAAATACCTTGTTCAGATTCACCAAAAGCATATTTAGAAACATTCCATTGTTGAGAAAATGCATCTGGAGCAGTTGCAACACCTTGATCTCCCATACCTGCTGCTCGTGCATCACCAGCTACTAATAAAAATGCTGTACCAGTTGTGATAGCTCTTGTATCATTAGTAACAAGTGTTTCTTGGGCTCTTGCGCTTACACAAAACGTTAGTATCCCGATTATTGCAATAATTTTTTTCATTGATTTGTTATTTCGCATAATTTAAAGCAAATATAATTTTTTATTACAGTATGACAAGTTTTTCAAACTTGACTACCTTTTTATTCGTTACTATTGACTTAACGGTAAGTTTATACACATAAACTCCTTTTCCGATTTTATCTCCAAAATCATCTCTACCATTCCAAGGTAACCCTCTGAATAACGAGGCATTTCCTCCTTTATTGCCTGTAGATGAATTTCCTTGTAAAGTTTTAACCAATTTACCTGTTACTGTATACACCTGAACCATAACTTCTAGTTCAGAAGAGCTATTGTGATTAAACCAAAACTCTGTATAATCAACAAACGGGTTTGGATAATTTAATACACGCTCTATCACCAGCTCATCATTTTCATTTACTACAATAAACTGAATTTCCGTAGAAACAGAATTGTTATACACATCCCAGGCTTTAACTGTTAATGTATGTAACCCAGACGTTAAATCTTTATACTGGTATTTTACTTTTCCTTTAGTAAAATCATCTGGTTCAGTTTCATAATAATCATTTAGTACTTGAGGATTTGACTCATCTCCATCTAAAATAGCAGTAATATCATGACCAATACCGCTTGCCGTATTAATTCCGTTATCATCTGACAGTTTCAATAATAAAAAAGGAGATTCATTAGTTGTACCCCCAGACACAAAACTTTCATCATTCATAAAAGCTTCTATTTGAGGCGGCAAATCATCTGCAGGAGCTGCTGTATTAATACCTCCGACTTTAATAGTTGCATTAAACCCACTTTGATCTTCCAATGCATTATCTTTTTTTGCATAAAAACTTATACGTCCTTCTCCTAAAGGAATTGAAATATCTCTTGGCACTACAAAATCAAATTCAAATTCACCATTTTGCACCGTAGCTTGCCCTCTAAATATTATTTCTCCTAATGTTTCATAATCTAGCAATAGTAATCCAGAAGCACCTGAAGTCCCGTCATTACCCAAAGTTGTTCTGTTTTGTTTTTTATCATAAATAGTTGTTGACAGCTTACCATTATAAGTTGTAATAATTTGCCCCGACAAATCAACCACTTCTCCTGTTAAAGTGACTCTTCCCAACGCTTCTAATGCCGGGACTGAAGGATCAGTAACAGAAACTCCGTTTATTTTAGTCAGCTTAATATCTGGCTCAGGTATGGCTAATTTCAATGCTGGATCACCAACATAAAACACTACTCTCTTCAACGCACTACTAACTCCGTTTTTCGTTAAACGCAAGGCCTCTGCAACAGATACATAACCAGTGTCATTAAAATCAAATAAGTATTTAGCAAATTCTTTATTTATAAACTCTCCAGTACTTGCAAAAATTTCTCTAGTTGTAGTTACTAGGGATATCGCTCCTCCTTTTGGATTCCAATAAGTGATTTCTCCGGCTGTAGTTCTGAACGGGTTATCAAAACGTGTAAACTCACATGTTATCGTTACAAATAAGTTATACCTACAAATATTATTTAATTCTTCAGCGTCATTTTTTTGAAACAAACGCTCATGTGCTAAACCATCCTCACCACCATGTCCAAAATAATTAACTACCAAACTCCCTAGCTGTATATTATTTAACAAAGCCTCTGTTACTTTTGGATATAACTCCCCTCCCGCAGATGTTTCTTGCGTAAAAGCATCCGAATGCAACTTAACCATATTAATAAAAGGCCGTTCAGCTACAATATCATCTGCCAAATCATTTAAATCATTTTCCAGTTCAAACTCCCAACCTTCATCAACATCATCGGAAAGTATTGTCATTCTGTTTCTCCACGCTCCATAAGAACCTTGCTGATAATACTGTTCTACCTTCGTAACCATTTCATTAGCTTGCTTATTACTGTTTGCTAATATTCTTCCAACCGCAATATCTAACCTATCACCAGATGTCATTCCCCCTTCATTAGCGTCCATCATTCCAAAAAAATCATCAGACATAAATGAAGAAACCAAACTAAAACTTGGTACTGTATGAAATGTAGGCACATAATTTGAATTGTTTGGAATTCTATTTTTCATATCAAACGACGCATCTCCAAATAAACACAAGTATTTTAATTTATCTGTTGTTCCGTTTTGATAAACATAGCGCACAAAATTCCTAATAGCTCCAATATCCTGATTTCCGGTATTGAATTCAGCATATATCTCATCTAATGTTACCACGCGTGTTCTTAATCCTTGAACCTGAGCATTGATTTCAGCTAGTCTTTCTGATTGATTTTTAAATTTCGCAGGAGTTATAACTATATAATCAATATCTTCCTCCACTCCAAATTCATTTAAAAAGATAGTCCCTTTTAAATTTGAATTAGACACAGCGGTAGAGCTCTCCTTTAAAGGGGTATAAAAATCTGATTCTACTAACGCTACATAATTACGCACCTCTCCTAAATCTGCTTTAAATGAAAACAAACTAGCATTATTGTTAATTTTAGCCTTCACGTTAAATATATCCGTTACATCCCAAACTTCTGACACAGTTTCAGCGTCACTGATTTGGTATTCACCTACACCTGTTAAAAAAGCTACTTGATTTTTCTTAAACGAAAATTGTTTTCCTAATGATTTTAAAAAAGATGTCCCTTCAATTGAAATATAATCCAAATAAGCGTTTGCAGATGGATTCCCAGCATTGTTATAAGTTAAACCAACAGTTAAGTCAGTTGTATTTACAGCTCTAAACCCTTGAAAAGAATCTTGGGTTGCTAGTATTGCAGATGATATTGCTGGAAATGTAAAATTATCTACTGGGTTACCATTTAAAGCTACTCCCATATATGTTGTATTAGCAGCTGTTGCAGCCGCGAATACTTTTAAGCGTATAGGGTGAGAGGTGTCTAACTTTGGAAAATTAAAATGAAATACTTGACTAGGATTTAAATCAAATCTATCACCAAACCAACGTCTACCTAAACGAACAAGATTTTCTTCATCAATCTCATGAAACTGATATTCATCAAAATCAGTAATCACATTTGTGGTAGCTGCAGTAGGCTCAGCCATAGGCTGAATTCTTTTTCCGCTTTGACCACTCACATTAATATAGTAATAGGTTTTATCTGCATAAGGATTTATATGCGACTCATTTTCTTCACTCCACCCTTTAGGACTCAAACCATAAAATAACATGTAATCACCACTATCAAAAACACCATCTGCTTCTCCAACAAATTTCACTGCGTTTTCTGTAACATCAATTTCATTAGCCGCAGAATTAATTAACGGAATTGCTCTACCACCATTTCCAAACAAACGAATATTTTGTGGGTTTACGGCATTTACATTAATCCCTAAACTAGAAAAAAAAGAGCGATTCATTTTATACACACCATCTTTTTCAATGTAGAATTTATACCATTCCCCATGAGCCATTTCAGAATCTGAAACCGCCATTGCAGATGTAAAATCACCCAATCGCTGACTGTTTTGCGTAAAATTTACACGTAAGACTATTACCTTCTTATACCGTCCATTAATCCTAACAATCGGACTAAACTCTATATATGCACCTAAAACACCTCTAGCATTTGTTGAAACAACTTTAAAGTTTATATCTTCAGTTATAAGATTAAGATCATATCCTGACAACTGCGAAGCATTGACATCTACATACTGGGCATCTAAGACCTCAAAACTTGGGTTATTTAATTGAAGTTTAATATTTTTAGCAAACACCGCAGATTTATTTTCTATATCATATACAAAGTTTTCAACCTGAAACCCATGTACTGAGACAAATTTTTCATCTGAAACACGCAACTCAATATTATCCTGCCAATTGACAACAAAATCTTTTTGTTGCGCAAAAGCTAAAACAGAAACAAAGCTTACCAAAAAAGTTGTTAGAGTAAATTTTAAATTCATAATGCTAAAACGTATGTAAATCACTTTTAGTGTGCTTTTCTTTTTTTTTCAAAAGTAAACAATATATTTGTCTTATCTGTCGTTACAATGACAAGAGAACTTTTACCAAAATAAAAGCTTTTTTTTTACAAAGTATTGCATTATAATGTATTTTTATTATATTGCGGACTAGAATCATCTGTGAATATAAGTTATGAACATGAGAAAACATTTTGCCCTAAAAATTTTAGTTATCCTAACTGTTTTTGCTACAACTAGTTGTAAGAAAGGAAACAAAGGAGGATCAAGAGCTACTGGTTGGAAAATAAACTCCAAAGAAGGTGGTTTTCAGTACAACACAAAATACCAGGAACAGGAAACTGCACCAGGAGTTGTGTTTATTGAAGGAGGTACATTTACAAAAGGTCAAGTAAATGATGACCCAATGCACGATTGGAACAACTCTCCAAATCAACAACATGTGCAATCTTTTTACATGGATGAAACTGAGGTTACAAACATCATGTATATGGAATACTTAGACTGGACTAAGAAAGTATATCCGCCAGAAAACGAAAACTTCACTAAAATATATGACGGCGTAGTACCAGATACATTAGTTTGGAGAAACAGATTAGGGTATAACGAAGTAATGACTAACAACTACCTACGTCACCCAGCATACCAAAACTACCCTGTTGTAGGAGTTAGTTGGATTCAAGCAAATCAATTTTGTGTTTGGAGAACTGATCGTGTAAACGAAGATGCTCTTGAAAAAAATGGTTACTTAAAAGAAGATGCTAAAATAACAGATGTAAACGCTGACAGCAACTTTAACACAAACACATACATTATTTCTCCTACTTCTACTTATGGCGGAAATGAAGAAATTTTAAACGGCGGGAAAAAGAAAAGTAAAAACCCTCAAACCAATGCAGATGGTGAAGAAATTAACATCTACGCAACAAGGTCTACAGGAATATTACAACCTGGATACAGATTACCAACAGAAGCGGAATGGGAATTTGCTGCATTAGGAATGTCAGAAATCAGAAGCTATAATGTTCATAGAGGTAGAAAAAAATACCCATGGAGTGGACAATACACAAGATCAGGAAAAAGAGTAACTAGAGGAGATCATAACGCCAACTTTAAACAAGGAGACGGAGACTATGGTGGTATTGCTGGCTGGTCTGATGATGGTGCAGATATTACTGCTGAAGTAATGTCATATGACCCTAATGATTTTGGATTATACGATATGGCTGGAAACGTTGCCGAATGGGTTGCTGATGTTTACAGACCAATAGTTGATGATGAAGTGAGTGACTTTAACTATTATAGAGGTAACGTATACACTAAAAACAAGATAGGTGATGACGGAAAAGTAGCTATTGTAACTAGTGACTCAATAGGATACGATACTCTTGCTAACGGAAAAGTTATAGCAACAACACTACCTGGACAAATTGCTCAAGTACCTGTTGATGATAACGAAACATACTTAAGAACCAACTTCAACAAAGCTGACAATATTAACTACAGAGATGGAGATAAAGCTTCTAGCAGATATTTTGCTGCTGGTGGAAATGATGAAGGTGACCAAGAGGAAGCAAATAAAGGAGATGAATCAAGAAAAATGTACAACTCTCCAAAACATTCTGTAACTGCAGATTCTACAGGAGTAATGAACAAAGTATATGATGCATCTTCTAAAAGAACATCTTTAGTAAACGACGAAGTTCGCGTTTATAAAGGAGGATCATGGAAAGATAGAGAATACTGGTTAGACCCAGCACAAAGAAGATTCTACCCTGAAGCAATGGCGACTGATTACATCGGATTCAGATGCGCAATGTCAAGAGTAGGAGCAAAATCAAAAGGAAAAGGAAACAGAAAATCTCCAAGATAATATCTAGATTTTCTCTCAATAACTACAAAAAAGCTCTAATTTATTAGAGCTTTTTTTTTGAAATTTTTTAAGATATGACCATCCCTAACATCCACAAACTATTCACAGAATCAACTGGAGTAAGCACAGACACAAGAACATTACAACCAGACAATCTATTCTTTGCTTTAAGCGGCGATAATTTTAATGGTAATAAATTTGCCAAACAAGCATTAAACAAAGGTGCAAAGTACGCCGTTATAGACGACCAAAACTACCAGACCGAAAAAACCATACTTGTAAAAAACACTTTACAAACATTACAAGACCTTGCTAGTTACCATAGAAAAACACTAAACACCCCAATTATAGCCTTAACAGGCAGCAACGGAAAAACAACTACCAAGGAGTTAATTAATGCGGTACTATCTAAAAAACACAACACCACAGCAACACACGGAAACTTAAACAACCATATAGGCGTACCGTTGACTTTATTATCACTAAACACAAATACGGAAATTGGCATCATTGAAATGGGAGCTAATCATTTTCATGAAATTGAATTGCTCGCAAACATCACACAACCTGATTATGGTTATATCACCAACTTTGGCAAAGCTCATTTAGAAGGTTTTGGGAGCTTAGAAGGAGTTATAAAAGCTAAAAGTGAACTATATACCAATTTAAGACAAAATAACAAACTAGCCTTTGTAGATATCGATAACCACAAACAGGTTAAGCAATCTGAAAACATAAAAAAATATACTTTTTCACAAAGCAATAAAAGCAATACGGAAGTAATATTTTTAGAAGCAAATCCTTGTGTAGTGGTTTCCTACAAAAACCACACAATAAAAAGCAATTTAATTGGCCTATACAATTTCACAAACATTGCAGCAGCAATCACCATAGGAGAATACTTTAACGTTAACACAGGCGCTATAATAAACGCAATAGAAAACTATCACCCAACTAATAACCGATCACAAATAACACAAAAAGGAACTAACAAAATAATTCTTGATGCCTACAATGCTAATCCTACAAGTATGATGGCGGCTTTAGAAAATTTTAATCAACTAGACGTTGATAATAAAGTGCTTTTTGTTGGAGACATGTTTGAACTAGGTGAAACAAGTAATAAAGAACATCAACATATTATAGATTACATAGAAGCGATGACACTGAAAAAATGCCATGTATTAGGCAAACATTTCTACAAAACAAAACACTCAGCAAACATAAAGACATACCTGGACTTCAATTCTCTCAAAGATAATTTTTTAGATAAAATAGACAATTCTACAATTCTAATAAAAGGCTCTAGAGGAATGGCTTTAGAACGCATTTTAGATCTCCTGTAAAAAATAGACATAAAAAAAGCGTTACAGTTATGTAACGCTTTTTTTGTGGGTGATGAGGGATTCGAACCCCCGACCCCCTCGGTGTAAACGAGGTGCTCTGAACCAACTGAGCTAATTGCCCTAATAACTGATTGCGGGTGCAAATATAACACCTATTTTTAAGTCTGCAAACATTTTTTAAGTGAAATTTCAAAGAATTTCAGCTACCACAAAAGTACTCCCTCCAATATAAATAACATCGTCATCACTAGCCAATTCTTTTGCCTCAACAAAAGCCTCATTAACAGTCTTATAACATAGTCCTGAAAGATTGTATTCTTGAGCTTTAGCTTGTAAATCAAATGCAGACAAGGCCCGTGAATTATTTGGAGCACAGAAATAATACGTCGCATTTTTTGGTAAAAGCTCAAGTACAGAGTCAAAATCCTTATCAGAAACCATCCCAAATACAATATGCAGTCTATTGAACGGCTCTAATAATAATTGTGCCATAGTAATAGATAAGCCTTCTTTATTGTGAGCCGTATCACAAATAACTTTAGGGTTTTCTTGTAAAATTTGCCAACGACCTTGTAAACCTGTGTTTTTAACAACATTTTTTAAACCATCACTAATGGCTTTTTCAGACACTTTAAAGTTTTTTAATTGATTTAAAACCGCAAGAACTCCTTTATAGTTTTTAGTTTGATAATTTCCTAGCAAATCTGTTTCATAGCACTTACTTATCTGTTGATCAGCAAAAGTAAGCTCCGAACATTCATTTGCGGCCTTATTTATAAATACGGTTGCCACCTCTTTTTGAAACTCACTAACTACAATTGGGGTATTAGGTTTAATTATTCCTGCTTTTTCTTTAGCAATACTTAGCATATCATTACCTAAAAATGCAATGTGATCAATACCGATGTTCGTGATTAGTGCTACTTCAGGCAAAATAACATTAGTAGCATCTAAACGCCCCCCTAGCCCAACTTCAATAATAGCTATATCTACTTCCTTTATAGCAAAAAATTGAAATGCCATACCAACAGTCATTTCAAAAAAAGATAATGCATGTGTTTCAAAAAATGGTTTGTTCTTTAACACAAATGCAACAACTTCTTCTTCAGAAATCTCTTGACCATTTATTTTAATACGCTCTCTAAAATCTTTTAAATGAGGCGAGGTATATAAGCCTACCTTATAACCTGCTTCTTGTAGTACGGAGGCCAACATATGACTAGAAGACCCTTTACCATTTGTGCCGCCTACATGAATAGTCTTGAATTTTAAATGTGGGCTATCAAGATGATTTAACAATTTAACAATATTGCCAAGGTCAGCTTTATATGCCGTTTTTCCTATTTTTTGGTATGCAGGAAATTGACCGAATAACCAGTCTAACGTTTCTTTATAAGTCATTTAGTGTAAACTAAAATTATATATAATCTTACCTATTTGCTTTTCTGGAGCATTTGCTGCTGCTTGCCATTTTGTTTTAAGTGCCGCTTTTTTAGCTTCAGCCAGCAAACAGCTTTCTGTTGTAGTACTTCCTTTTGCTCCAGGAGTTGCCTGAATAACCTTACCAGTTCTATCAACTTTAATTGACACTACAACTCTACCTTCTTTCTTACATGGGTAATCTGGAATAGGTCTGCGCAAAGGCAACCTACCAATTAAATCGTAGTTACCACCAGAACCATTACCAGGATTAGTGTAATAATCTGGCGCATTAGGATCACCATTCTCGTGACCTTTATCACCTGGCACCTCATCATCACCTTCATTTCCAGACGACTTCCCATCCGCTGGAGGACCATTCAATACACTTGACAGCGCATCTTCTGTTGACTTATCTGGTTTTGGTGGAGCAGTTTCCTTTACAGGCTCTACCTTAGGTGTTTCTTTAGGCTTATCAATAGGTGCAACTTCTTTAGGCTGCTCTTTTGGCACTTCTTTTACAGGTGTAACTACGGGCACATCCTCTACAGTTTCCTCAGTAATTACATCCTCTACAACTTCCTCAACAACTTCTTCAACAGGCTCTAAAACCTCTTCCGCAACTTCTTCTACTGGCTCTTCAGGCACAACTTCTTCTACAGGTTGGGTTTTTAATTCCTCTAACGGCTGATCATCACCAGAACCCATATCTGTGGTTCCAAAATTCACTTCCATTCCGTACTCCTCAGGAGGATCTGGCGCAGATAAAACTACATGAAAAAACATCCATAAAAATATAATGAATAGCGATAAAACTGTAAGCATCGCTGCTCGCTTTTCGTTGTCATCTTTAATTATTTTTTTCATAGTTATAAATTTTTATTTAGACCTAACTGCCAATGTCGATTTTATTTTATTCCTGTTTGCAATATCCATCACAAACACAAAATCTTTCAACTCTACAGTTTCATCAGAACGCAAGACAATACTTGGCTTTTCTAAATCACCAATCTTACTTAAAATATAAGCTTCTAATTGATCTTTAGCAACACGTTCAGTATCTACATAATACTCTAAATCTTTAGTTATGTTAACCGATAAACTCTTAGACTGAGCTGTTTTTCCACCAGATTTAGGCAACAATAAATCAATTGCATTTGTTGATACTAGTGTTGACGCAATCATAAAAAAGATCAACAACAAGAAGACAATATCTGTCATTGAAGACATATTGAATTCTGGTGTTACTTTATTTCTTCCTCTAATATTCATAAATATATGCTTAAGCTGGTTCGTTTAATAAATCGAAAAACTCTAAAGAGTTGGCCTCCATAGTATATATTATTTTATCTGTTTTAACTACCAAGTGGTTATACGCCATATAAGCAACAATACCAACAACCAAACCTGCAACAGTAGTTGTCATAGCTGTAT
>CAJXHW010000016.1 GCA_913054565.1 uncultured Kordia sp.
CTTATTAACCTGTTTTAATCAATTAAAACGAAATACAACATACGTGCTGTAAAAAAAGCTCAACTACTGAATTTTGATATTTTTACACTATATCAAAAGCATGTCAGCATTTTTTAATACTTTAGAAACTTATTTAATTATTAAAAAACTCTCAAAAACTACAATCATGAAGAAAATAGTATCTCTTATAGCAATTCTTTTTTTTACAATTAATGTTTCGGCTCAAATAAAAGAAGTCAAAAAAGAAACAAAAAAAACGATTCAAATTTCAAAAATTGACCTTTTAGGAAAATTAATTGGCCAACTAAACAAAGAGTCGGACAGAGATTTCTACACAGTATCGTACAAGGATTTTAAAAACACCGACCCGAATGACATTAAAACTTTTGCCATTGGAAATAAAGAAACCGTAAAACAATATAGAGATATTATGCTAACAATGGTTTCAGACAAAACAAATGAGAAAACGATAGCTTTAGAAGGCAACACAATTACTTTTAAAAGAAAATCAAATAGTATTGAAACGTTGATTTCTAATAAAGACGGAGATACTTCTAAAATGAAATGGATTACCCCTAAACATATTAATATATTATTCCCGGCAAACAAACTTGATTAACTAAAAAGTGATTACCATTCTCGAACATACTAATTTAAATACAGCTAAAGCAATACGCACCATATTTCAAATGTCATATGCAATTGAAGCTAAACTTTTAAACGCTGATTACTTTCCGCCACTACATAGAGAAATAAAAGACTTTACAAATTGCGAAAATATATTTTATGGCCATTATAAAAACAACATTTTAACTGCTGTAGCAGAAATTAAACATGAAGATAAAACCACACATATACAAAGTTTGGTTGTACATCCTAACTTTTTCAAACAGGGCATTGCCCAAGAACTGATTAAGTTTATTTTTAAATCATTTCATCCTGAAACGTTTACTGTAGAAACAGGCGCAGATAATATACCTGCATGCTGTCTATATGAAAAGATGGGGTTTTCAAAAACTTCTAAATGGATGACTAAACATAATATTATTAAAGTAAGTTATGAGAAAACCCCTTGTTAATCTTAACAATAAACAAGGGGTTTTGAATAAAAAAGTGACCGCGAAGGGATTCGAACCCCCAACCCTCAGAGCCGAAATCTGATATTCTATCCAGTTGAACTACGCAGCCATTGATCGGTCAAATTATTCTGACCTATGTTATTTTTACATTAAATTCTTTTTTACAATACCAGATATTATTTTACCTTCAGCTTGTCCTGCAACCTCTTTATTTACTTCAGCCATAACTCTACCCATATCTTTCATTCCAGACGCTCCTGTAGCTTCTATAACCTGAAGAACAATCTTTTCTACTTCTTCTTCTGTTAATTGTTCTGGTAAAAATTGTGAAATTACAGCAGCCTGAGCTAATTCTGGCTCGGCTAAATCACCTCTATTTTGTTCTGAAAAAATAGCAGCACTATCTTTACGTTGCTTTACTAATTTCTGAAGTAACTTAATTTCTTCAGACTCTGTCAACTCCTCCTTTGATCCTGTAGCCGTTTGAGCTAATAACATTTCTGCTTTTATCGCTCTCAATGATGTTAATGCTACTTGGTCTTTAGTTTTCATAGCCTCTTTTAATTTTGCCATGATGTTTGCTTGTAATCCCATGTAAATATACTGTTTATTTGATGTGCATAAAATGCATGTAAAGATATAAAAATAAAATCCGAAACAGTCTATGACTATTTCGGATTTAACACTAATTATGGCACAATTAGTCTACATTATCATGTAAAAAAGAATTATTAGAGCGTAATTGAATATCATCATTACTATCAGAACCAATAGTTGTACGTGATATTGCATCGTTAGCAGCAGACGACTCTGCTAAATCAATCCCCATACGCTTGTAAGCCGGTTCTTTTTCTATTTCGTCAACATTGTTATTATGACGGAATTTATAATTAAATTCTTTTAATTTTCTTCTTCTTGCATCAGCTCTCAACTTTAGGCTATCCTCTATTGATGTATTAAAAGGATCAATCTCAACCATCTTAGCATCAGATTCTACTACAGGTTTTTCCTCAACTGCAATTGATGAAATTGTAAATTGTTCTTCAACCACCTCAGATACTATTTCCTGAGCCACAACTTCTTGTTTTGGCAATTTATCCTCTATTTCTGAGCAATCTAAACTGTAACGTGTTACACCTTCTTCATTTTGCTCAGTAACTGGCACCACATCAATAGGATCATTTACTTGTATTTCATTAACATCTTCAGTTAATTGAAATACAACCTTTTCTTCTTCCTTAGCGGCAGGTTCAAAAACATCTTCTGAAGTTGCAGGCGGGCCATCAAAAGTAAAAACAGCTTGCTCTTCTTCTAACTCATTAGAAACCTGAGTTTGTTCTTTTAGCTCATTTACCTCAGTAATCACAAACTCGTCTTCAGCAACCATTTTTGGCGCAACAACTTCTTCATAAGTAACCTCAACATTTTTAATTGTTTCTGAGGTTGGAACCAACTCTGTAAACTCTTCTTTTACAGTAATCTCATCAATAACTTCATCATCAAAAAGTGTATGCTTGATTACAGGCTCTTTCTTCTCAACTGGTTTTGGCAATTCTATATTAGATACTACATTTTTAGTTGATAATACTTGAGTTGCGGTTTGGTTAGCTTCTAAAGTGTGAATTATCTTTTTTGCCTCTGTATTCACAATATCATCTTGTTGGTCGGCATCAAACCCTGTAGCAATAATAGTTACCGAAACCTCACCTCCTAAACTTTCATCTTCACCAACACCCATAATGATATTGGCACCATTACCAGCCTCACTTTGTATATGCTCATTGATTTCACCAATTTCATCAATTGTTATCTCTTCAGTTCCAGAAATGATTAGCAACAATACATTTTTGGCTCCCGTAATTTTATTATCATTTAATAATGGTGAATCTAAAGCTTTAAAAATAGCTTCATTAGCTCTGTTAGCACCTGAAGCAGTTGCAGATCCCATTATAGCACTTCCACTTTCTGACAATACAGTTCTAGCATCTCTAAGGTCAATATTTTGCATATAGTGATGCGTTATAACCTCTGCAATACCTTTAGCAGCTGTTGCTAATACTTCATCAGCTTTTGCAAAACCAGCTTTAAAACCTAAGTTTCCGTACACTTCACGCAATTTATTGTTATTAATTACAATAAGTGAATCAACTTCTTTACGCAATTTTTCAACACCAATTTGCGCTTGTTCATTTCGCATTTTCCCTTCAAACTGAAAAGGAACTGTAACAATACCAACAGTTAGCACATCCATTTCTTTTGCCATTCTAGCAATTATTGGTGCTGCTCCTGTACCAGTACCACCACCCATACCAGCAGTAATAAACACCATTTTAGTATTGGTGCCTAGCATCATTTTTATTTCATCAAAACTTTCAATTGCAGATTGCTCTCCTACATCAGGATTAGCCCCAGCACCAAGACCTTCGGTTAGAGAAACCCCTAACTGAATTTTATTTGGAATTGGACTGTTTTCTAATGCTTGAGAATCTGTATTACAGATTACAAAATCTACCCCTTTAATACCAGATTGAAACATGTGATTAATGGCATTACTACCACCTCCACCAACTCCAATAACTTTAATAACATTTGATTGATTTTTTGGTAAATCAAATGAAATCCCTCCGAATTCTGCGTTGCTACTCATAAATTCTTTTTTCTTCTTTTACTTCTAATAATTTTCACAGACTAAGCATCAAACTTACTCTGCACTATCTAAAAAATCTTTTAATCTGTCTGAAATACTATGAAAGATGCTTTTTTTAGCCGCTCTCGGTTCTTCAGTAACTTGCTCCTCCTCTTGATGCTCTTCTTCAAGAGTTTCAGTTGCAATTGGATCTATATTTTGGGGTATATCTTCAATAACTTCTTCTACTACTTCTTCTGATTGTAACCTAGACTGAACCTCTACAGCGTTCATCACTAAACCTACAGCTGTTGCATATAATGGGCTTGTTGTTTTTTCCTCAGAGGCACCAGCCAAATGCTCATTTGGATATCCTATTCTAGTATCCATACCAGTAATATATTCTGTTAATTGCTTGATATGTTTTAACTGCGACCCTCCACCTGTTAATACAATTCCTGCTATTAATTTTTTCTTTTGTTCTTCATGCCCATAGTTCTTAATCTCTGCAAACACTTGTTCAATAATTTCAACAACTCTGGCATGAATTACTTTTGAAAGGTTTTTTAAAGAAATTTCTTTAGGTTCTCTACCACGCAATCCTGGTATAGAGACAATTTCATTTTCTTTATTTTCACCAGGCCAAGCTGAACCAAACTTTACCTTTAATAGCTCTGCTTGTTTTTCAATAATAGAACAGCCTTCTTTTATATCTTCAGTAATCACATTTCCTCCAAAAGGAATAACTGCAGTATGACGTATTATACCATCTTTAAAAATGGCTAAATCTGTTGTTCCTCCACCGATATCAATCAATGCAACCCCTGCTTCTTTTTCTTCTTGACTTAAAACAGCATTAGCAGAAGACAATGGCTCCAGTGTAATGCCTGCCAATCCTAAACCAGCATTAGTAACACACCTGCCAATATTTCTTATAGAAGCTATTTGCCCAACTACTACATGAAAATTAGCTTCCAATCGCCCTCCATACATTCCAATTGGTTCTTTTATTTCTGCTTGACCATCAATTTTATACTCTTGTGGCAACACATGAATAATCTCTTCACCAGGCAACATAACTAATTTATGTACTTGGTTAATCAATGCATCTATATCTTTTTCATCTATAACTTCTTCAGAATTCGCTCTAGTAATATAATCACTATGCTGAATACTTCTAATATGTTGACCAGCAATACCAACAACTACATCTTCAATTTTTAACCCAGAAGACATTTCAGCTTCTTGTACAGCTTGTTGGATAGATTGTATTGTTTGCGTTATATTATTTACAACACCTCTATGCACACCAAGACTTTTGGTTTTTCCAATACCAAGAATTTCCAATTTATTGTACTCATTTTCACGACCAATCATGGCCACTATTTTTGTAGTTCCTATGTCTAAACCAACTGCAATTTTATTGTCCTCCATAGTTTATCTTTTGGTGCAAATTACCTGTGATGCAATTTGTAAATTAACTCTATTATACGATTCTATTGTTTTGTCCTTTAAAGCTTTTTTATAAAATGCTTTAAAATTACTTATCTTAACATCTCTATTCTCTGAGGTTCCAAAATCAATAAGAAAATCAAATTCTCTTACTAACAAAATGTACTTATTTCCTTGCACAATAACACCCTCAATTTCTTTATTAAAAAATGGGTCCGATCCAATACTTTTAAGTACTGTATACAGGTCAAACAAGTTCTTTTTATCAACATTCCCTGTAACCAAAGGTACTCGCACAGAAAAATTTGGCGAAGTAGGCATATATTTACCTTCTTCGTCAATGTAATAAGACTCGTTTGTTTGCACTCTAGCTAATGGCTTTTTTTGCAAAACATCCACCCCAACTTCCCCATTTACAGAAACATACAAGTTTGCATTTCTAACATATGGGTTTGCAATTAACTCAGATTCTAATCTATTCAAATCTAAGGCAACTTTCCTTATGTTTTTGATACTTCCGTTATTTTGTATTAACAACTTATTAACCGTTTTCTCTGAAATTAAAGGCTGTTCCGGGTTTTCAAAAACAACTGGTGTAGCTGACAAAAAACGTGATGCGTTTCTGCCTGATGCAAAGGCAGATAGAAAAACTAGCACACCAAGCAACAAGATTAATTTGATGTTTAAAATCAAATTTTCAGAAAACCGCTTATTTAAACCTACCTTACTCATTATCAACCACTACTCTATTTCGTTTTTTATTTTTGACACTTCAGCACCAATATCCCCAGCACCAATTGTTAATATTATTTTTGCGTTTGATTTTTTTATTTCAGAAACAATCTCTTTTTTAGCTATCACTTTCTTATTGTCGTTAGTCATTTTACCTAACAACCATTCCGATGTTACCCCTTTTATTGGCAATTCTCTTGCGGGATAAATGTCTAACAAACACACTTGATCAAACTGACTTAAACTTACCGCAAAGTCCTCTGAAAAATCTTGTGTTCTACTATATAAATGCGGTTGAAATACCGCCATTATTAATTCCCCTGGATACATTTCAGTAATAGCTTGATACACTGCAGTAATTTCAGTAGGATGATGCGCATAATCATCTATAAAAACTAAATCATCTCGTTTTATATGATACGTAAATCGACGTTCAACCCCTTTAAAGGAGGCCAAACCTTTAATCAACTCTTCTTTACAAAAACCATAATCATAAGCCATTGCAAATGCCACTAGTGCATTTGATAAATTATGTTGCCCTGGCAAATTAAACCTAACATTCTTTACAATTTCTTTAGGCGTTTTTATATCAAAATGATATGTTCCATTTTTAATTTTGACATTTTGAACACTATAATCTGATTTCTCATCTACTCCGTAAGTTATCCCACTCAATGCCAAGTCTTCTTTTACAAAAAGTTTACTTTTATCAGATAACTTATTTGAAAAATCTATAAAACTTTTCTCCAATTCATCAGCTTGACCATAAATATCTAAATGATCTGCATCCATAGAGGTTACACACGCCATATCTGGCGATAATTGTAAAAATGAGCGGTCAAATTCATCAGCTTCAACAACTGAAATTTTGGAACCATTCACAATTAAGTTTGAATGGTAGTTTTCTGTTATCCCTCCTAAAAAAGCAGTCATATCTGCATTACACACTTTTAACAAATGACCCAAAATACTAGACGTTGTTGTTTTTCCATGTGTTCCTGCAACTGCAAAGCAAAATGTATTTTCTGTAATTAACCCTAGTACTTCAGCGCGTTTTTTTACAGCAAAACCGTTTGATATAAAAAAACTTAATTCTTTATGCAATACTTGAACAGCAGGCGTATAAACTACTAACGTAGTATTTGTATTTTTAAACGACTCATCAATTAAATTGACATCATCTTTATAATGAATATCTATGCCTAACCCAGATAAGTTTTTCGTGATTTTAGTTGGTGTTTTGTCATAACCAGCAATGTTTTTACCTGTTTCTTTAAAATAACGTGCCAATGCACTCATTCCGATACCACCGATACCTATAAAATAAACGTTATGTATGCTTTTAAAGTCCACTATTTTCTTATCAATTTTTCAACTTCATTTACAATTGCTTTAGTTGCATTTTCTAAAGCTAACTTTTTAATCTCGATAGATAATTTATTCTGTAAACCATCATTCTCCAATACATCTTTACACTTTATTTCAAAATCAGATTCTAACTCTGATTCTCTAATTAGTATACCTGCATTTTCATCTGTTATCGCCTGTGCATTTTTTGTTTGATGATCCTCAGACACATTAGGACTAGGTATAAATATTGTTGGTTTTCCAACAATACATAACTCAGACACCGAACTTGCTCCAGCTCTAGAAATAATAATATCTGCTGCTGCATAAGCTAAATCCATCTTATTTAAAAACGCATGAGTTTGTACATTTTCCTTTGCGTTATGATGCTTATAATCATTTATATACAACTTCCCTGTTTGCCATATCAGTTGCGCATTATTAGTTTCAAAAAACGACAATTCATTATCAATTAATTGATTTATACGTCTTGCCCCTAAACTTCCTCCTAAAATCAAAATAGTTTTTTTAGTGCTACTTAATTTAAAATACTGTTGTGCTTCCTCACGTTTAGAAGTGATTTCCAATAAATCTTGCCGCACTGGATTACCCGTTTTCACAATCTTTTCTTTTGGAAAAAAGCGGTCTAAATTATCATAAGCAACACAAATAGTTTTTGCCTTTTTAGATAATAATTTATTTGTAATTCCTGGAAAAGAATTCTGTTCTTGTATCAATGTTGGTATACCTTTACTATTAGCCATATACAACAACGGCCCACTAGCAAACCCACCAGTTCCGATAGCAATATCTGGCTGAAACTCTTTTACTATTTTTCTGGCATTCCACAAACTACTCAATAGTTTAAATGGAAACATCAGGTTAGATTTAGAAATTAATTTACGCTGAATACCCGAAATCCACAAGCCTTTTATTTTATATCCTGAAGCTGGAACTTTTTCCATTTCCATTCTATCGTTAGCTCCAACAAACAAAAATTCTGTATCAGGATACCTAAATTTTATTTCGTTCGCAATGGCTATTGCAGGGTAAATATGCCCTCCTGTACCGCCTCCTGAAACTATAATTTTTAGACTTTTCATACTTACATGGCTTGTGTTAAAACATCTAACGGGTTATCTTTTTCTAGACTTTTTTTATCTTTCACATTCTTCTGAGCACTGCTCACACTTAAAATTATCCCAAAGGCTAAACAGGTCATCCATATAGACGTTCCACCAGAACTAATCAACGGTAAGGTTTGTCCTGTAACAGGAAATAACTCAACTGCAACTCCCATATTTATAAGTGCCTGAAAAATAATTGGCAAGCCAACTCCGGCGACTAATAATTTACCAAAAACCGTCTCTGATTTATTTAGTATAATCACCAACCTGTACAATACAATTAAGTAAAACAACACAATTGCTACACCAGAAACCAAGCCCCACTCTTCAACAATTATTGCATATATAAAATCTGATGATGATTGTGGTAAAAAGTTTTTTTGTACGCTCTTTCCTGGCCCTAATCCAAATAACTGACCTGAAGCTATTGCGGTTTTTGCACGTTCAATTTGATAATCTTCTTCCGTATCCTCACCATTAGAAAAATTTTCAACTCTTGAAATCCAAGTATCAACACGATTTGGAAACGCTTCAGGGAATGCTTTTGCAGACAAGAAGAACAACATTACAAATAACGCTCCAGCACCTATGATTACACCAATATATTTAAACGGATACCCTCCTAAAAACACTAACACCATAACCATAGAGAAAATTAATGCCGCAGTTGACAAATTTGCTGGAAAAATCAAAATTAAAATTAGACCAACAGGAATCCATAATTCTATAAAACTTTCTTTAAAAACAATTGCTCGGTCTTTAAATTTAGCTAAATATCTTGCCACATAAACCATTAATACTACTGCTGCTAATGTTGATGTTTGAAAGGATACACCAACACCAGGCACACGCAACCATCTACTTGCATTTGCCCCACCAATAGTTGTTCCTTGAGCCATTGTAAATACTAACAATATTGTGACTATAAACATCATGATCCACGAAAGCCCTTTAAATTTATTATAATCAATTTTATGTACTGTAAAGATTATAGCAAACCCCATTACTAAATGTACCCCATGTTTTACCAACAAACTAAAAGTATTTCTACCATATAAATTTGCTAAGTTACTACTGGCACTATATACTGGTAAAAACGAAAACAGTGCAAGTAATGTTAACATTGCCCACAACGTTTTATCGCCACCAATATGTTTTAGTAATTTACTCATTCTTACAACTTTCTAATAGCTTCTTTAAACTGATGCCCTCTGTCTTCATAATTTTCAAATAAATCAAAACTAGCGCAAGCAGGAGACAACAACACATTATCACCTTTTTCAGAGAGCCTATAAGCCATATGGACAGCCTCTGTCATCGATCTTGCTTCTACAAGAGTTTCAACTGTATTTTGAAATACCGCTTTAATTTTATTATTATCAGATCCCAAACAAATTATTGCTTTCACTTTTTCATTAACTAGTGATAACAAATCTGCATAATCATTCCCTTTATCTACACCACCAACAATCCAAACGGTTGGTGCTTGCATACTATCTAAAGCGTAATAAACAGCATTAACATTGGTGGCTTTTGAGTCATTTATATACTGTACATTTTGAATTTTTAATACATGCTCTAACCGATGTTCCACTCCTTGAAAATTTGACAAACTCTCACGAATTGTTGCTTTTCTAATTTTTAATAAATTTGCAACAGTAGCTGATGCCATTGCATTTTTTATATTGTGCTTCCCTTCTAATGCTAAGTCTTTTACTGGCATAGTTAACGTCTCTTCTTTAATTGTTAGTTTAATATCTTTATTGTCTAAATAGACACCTTCTTTTAATTTTTTATGTAATGAAAAAGGTATTAATGTTGCCGCTATATCGTGGCTCATCAAATACTTTTCTATTTCAATATCGTCTGCATCATATATTAGATAATCATCAGCAGTTTGATTTTTTGTAATCCTAAATTTTGACGCTATATAGTTATCATAGTTATACTCATATCTATCCAAATGATCTTCAGATAAATTTGTAATTACTGCTATATGTGGTTTAAAACTATCAATTCCATCTAACTGAAAACTACTCAACTCTAACACATAATTATCATAGTCTTTCTCTGCCACTTGTTTTGCAAAACTATCTCCTATATTACCAGCTATTCCCACATTTAATTCATCTTTTAATAAATGATGTGTCAATAGCGTTGTTGTTGTTTTTCCGTTACTACCTGTAATACCCACCAAGGTTGCATTGGTATATTGTGCTGCGAATTCAATTTCAGAAATAACCGGAATTCCTTTCTTCAACAACTCTTGAACCAACGGAACAGTATCAGGTATCCCTGGACTCTTCACAACAACATCAGCATTGAAAATTTTTGCCTCTGTATGCTGCAATTCCTCCCACTCAATAGCATTATCTACAAGAACTTGTTTATACTTTTTATTCACTGTTCCTTTATCAGAAACAAAAACCTCATAACCTTTTTGTTTTGCCAACAATGCAGCTCCTACACCACTTTCACCACCACCTAAAACAACTAATCTATTCATTATCTCAATTTCAAGGTTACCATTGTTACCACTGCTAGCATGATAGCCACAATCCAAAAACGGTTAACAATCTTACTTTCATGCATTCCCTTTTTCTGATAGTGATGGTGCAATGGAGACATTAGAAATATTCGTTTTCCTTCACCGTACTTCTTTTTCGTATACTTAAAATAACTTACTTGAAGTACTACCGATAAATTCTCAGCCAAGAAAACACCACATAAAATTGGCACTAATAACTCTTTTCTTACAGCTATAGCAATTACAGCTATTATCCCTCCAATAGTTAAACTTCCTGTATCACCCATAAATACTTGTGCAGGAAAGGTATTATACCACAGAAAACCAATTAACGCTCCAACAAATGCACCAACAAAAATTGTCATCTCACCTATTCTTGGGATATACATAATATTTAAATAATCAGAGAATATGATATTTCCAGACAACCAAGCAAAAAGCCCTAATACAACAACTGATATCACCGATGTACCGGCTGCTAAGCCATCAATACCATCTGTTAAATTAGCACCGTTTGAAACTGCAGTTATTATAAAAATGACTACAGGAATAAAAATCATCCATGCATATTTTCCCCAACCTTCATTAAAAAAGGTTAAAATATTTGCATAATCAAATTCATTATTTTTCAGAAAAGGAATTGTAGTTTTAGTTGATTTTGTTTCCGGATGAAACTGTTTTACCGCAGGGTTATGCATTAACAACATTGAGTTACCTGTACTCACCATTGCTGTTTGAGCCTGTTCAGAAATTTGTTCTTTAATTGTTACATTGTCGTTGAAATACAACACTGTACCCACAATAAGACCTAAACCTACTTGGCCTAAAACCTTAAACTTACCCTGTAAGCCTTCTTTATCATTTTTAAATTTTTTAATATAATCATCAATGAAACCAATGGTTCCCATCCATAATGTTGTGATGATTAATAATATAACATATACATTATCTAGCTTAGCAAATAACAATACCGGAATTAAAGTTGCTATAATTATTATAACTCCTCCCATTGTTGGAGTACCTTGCTTTTGTTTTTGCCCTTCCAACCCAAGATCTCTTACAGTTTCGCCTATTTGTTGATTTCTTAAAAAACTTATGATATGCTTTCCGAAAATCATTGATATTAACAACGATACAATAACAGCTAAAGCAGCCCTAAATGATATAAACTGAAACACTGACGCTCCAGGTAATTGGTATTGTTGCTCTAAATATTCAAATAAATAGTATAACATTGTTTATTTATTTAATTGGATTAGTAGTTCTTTTACTATTTTTAAATCATCAAAATTTGATCGCACGCCATTTACCTCTTGATATGTTTCATGCCCTTTTCCTGCTATCAATATTATATCGTTCATTTCCGCCATTTGGCACGCCGTTTTAATTGCCTGCTTCCTATTAGTTATGGCTAAAGTTTTTTTATAGTTTTCTGGCGACACACCAGACTCCATTTCCTCAATAATAGTGTCTGGATTTTCTGTTCTGGGGTTATCGCTTGTAAATACTGCAGTGGTACTTAATACAGAAGCAATATTTGCCATTTTAGGACGTTTACTTTTATCTCTATCACCACCACAACCAACAACAGTTATCAATTGCTCATTACCAGTTCTGATATTATTTATTGTTTCCAAAACATTCTTTAACGCATCAGGTGTATGCGCATAATCAACTATTGCTGTTATTTTTTTCTCTTTTGAAATCACATATTCAAATCGCCCGCTTACATTTTCTAACAAACTTATCAGGCGTAAGTTTTCATTTTCTTCTAACCCAAGCAAATCACTTGCAGCAAAAATTGCTAGTAAATTATAAGCATTAAAACGCCCTATTAGTTTAGTCCAAACTTCATTATCATTTACTTTCAACAACAGTCCTGAAAATTGATTTTCTAAAATTTGTGCTTTGTAATTAGCATAACTTTTTAAGGCATAAGTGCGCTTTTTAGCCTTCGTGTTTTGCAACATGATTTCACCATTTTTATCATCAACATTCGTCAATGCGAAGGCTGATTTTGGCAAATCATCAAAAAATTTCTTCTTAACATCTCTATACTCAGAAAACGTATCATGATAATCTAAATGATCATGTGATAAATTTGTGAAAACTCCACCTTTAAAATGTAATCCTGCAGTTCGTTTTTGATGAATTCCGTGCGAACTTACTTCCATAAAACAAAACTCTACACCAGCCTCATTCATCAAATGCAAGTACTTATTAATAGTTAAGGAATCTGGTGTTGTGTGTGTTGCTTTATACACCACATCACCTACCATTATTTTAACCGTAGAAAGCAATCCTACCTTATATCCTGCATTTTTAAATTGCTGATATAACAATGTTGCAATAGTTGTTTTTCCGTTAGTTCCGGTAACCCCAACAAGTTGTAACTTTTCAGATGGATATTCATAATAGTTTGCAGACATCACTGCCAAAGCTAAATTAGTATCAGCTACTTGTACATAGGTTACACCAGACTCCTTATTTACTGGTAATATTTCACACACAACAACTTTAGCTTTTAGCTCTATGGCTTTAGATATGTAATCATGACCGTCTACCAAAGTTCCTTTTAAAGCCACAAACACATCTGTAGCTTCAATTTTTCTAGAATCAAATTCTATTTTTGAAATCATCACATCAGAGCCACCAACAATTACATCAATAGCTACTTTGTACAATATGTCTTTTAAATTTTTCACGATAATTCTAATACAATTTCTTTAGCAACAGTTATTTTTTCACCAACATTTAAAGATTGTTTTTTAACCTTTCCATTCCCTTTCACATTAACCTTCATTCCAAGGTTTTCTAAAAAAGAAATAGCATCCATACCACTCATCCCTACTACATTTGGCACAGTTTTATATTCTTTTCTGCTTTTTTCTAAGTAGATATCATAGGTTTTATTTAAAGCCATGTTTTCTACCACATCAACACTTACCTCATCAACCAAAGGCGTATCTGTATATATTTTTTTAGCTATGGTTTTAAATACAGGAGCTGCAACAATATTACCATAATACCCAATTGACGTTTTTGGTTTATGAATAACCACAATACATGAATACTTAGGATTGTCTGCAGGGAAGTATCCAGAAAAAGAAGCGATATACTGCTTCTTCGCCTTTTTATTACCGTAATCTGTTGTACATGTACCCGTCTTACCTGCCATTGAAAAATCTTTTGAATAAATATTCGTAGCCG
>CAJXHW010000017.1 GCA_913054565.1 uncultured Kordia sp.
ATGAATTGAAACTAAATAGATGTTTGGCCTTAACAGCGAGATTAAATGACAACTCTAAATTATTCAATACTAAAATGAATTTTGATTTGGTCGATTGTGATAACAATGTGTTGTTTAGTGCTTTGGAAGGGGTTTCTAAAGAAAAGGATTATAAGGCGGCGTATTTTGCATGTGTGCGAGAATCTTTTGAAGGTGTAAAGGAGTTAAATTATGCTTATCAACCAAAAGAAAAAAAGGATGGTCAAGAAAAAGTTGAGAGCAGTGTAAATGAGGTTTCTAAAACAGAACCAGTAACAATACAAACAAATTCAAATACTACAACCGTAGTTCCAGTTGCCACAACTTCGGTTGCTGTAAATAACAGTGAAGATAAAACCAATACGGTTGAACCTGTTGCTGAAAAAGAGCAGGTAAAACCACCTTCTGATGTGTTATATGCGCAACCTAACGCAAATGGTTATCAAGTCGTAGATGCTAGTCCCAAAGTTGTTTATATGCTTTTAAAAACGAGTAAACAGGATGTGTTTCTTCTAAAAGATCATTCAGCAATTGTATATAAAGCCGGTGAGGACTGGAAAGTTGAATATTATGAAGACGAAAAACTAGTAGTGAAAAAACTGAACCTTAAGTTTTTCTAATAATTATATTTTTTCCAACGTTTTTTTAGAACTTCTCTAAAGTTTTGTTCACGGGTATTATTTCCTGGTTCGTATAATTTGGTGCCTGCAATCTCGTCAGGTAAAAATTCTTGTTCAACAAAATTATTACTATAACTATGCGCATATTTATAATCTTTGCCATAGTTGAGGTCTTTCATTAATTTGGTTGGGGCATTTCTTAAATGCAATGGAATGGATAAATCACCTGTTTCTTTAACCAACTGCTGCGCTTTACCAATTGCTTCATAAGAAGCATTGCTTTTTGGTGAGTTGGCCAGATATACTGCGCATTGACTGAGGATAATTCTTGATTCAGGGAAGCCTATGGTACTTACTGCTTGAAATGTATTGTTCGCCATAATTAATGCAGTTGGATTGGCGTTACCGATATCTTCTGAAGCTGAAATTAGTAGTCTACGAGCAATAAATTTAACGTCTTCACCTCCTTCAATCATTCGGGCTAGCCAATAAACGGCTCCATTAGGATCACTACCACGAATGGATTTTATAAAAGCAGAAATAATGTCGTAATGTTGTTCACCAGTTTTGTCGTACCGCGCCATGTTTTTTTGAACCCGATCCATTACATATTTATCCGTAATAGTAACGCTCTTTTCTTCTGAAGAAGTAATTAATAGTTCAAATATATTCAGGAGTTTTCTAGCATCTCCACCCGATAATCGTATTAAGGCATCTGTTTCTTTTAGTTTAATCGTTTTTTTAGATAAGATTTCATCTTTGGTCAATGCTCTATGTAGCAAGGCAATTAAATCTTCTTTTTCAAAAGAATTTAAAATATAAACCTGACATCTGGATAAGAGGGCGGGAATCACCTCAAAACTTGGATTTTCAGTTGTTGCTCCAACCAATGTTATCCAACCTTTTTCTACTGCACCAAGCAACGAGTCTTGTTGAGATTTACTGAATCGATGAATCTCATCAATAAATAAAATAGGATTCTTTGTAGTAAATAAGCCGCCGCTTTGTTTTGCTTTGCCAATAACCTCTCTTATGTCTTTAACTCCAGAATTAATAGCACTAAGGGTATAAAAAGGGCGTTTACTTTCAGTAGCAATAATATTTGCCAAAGTTGTTTTGCCTATACCTGGAGGACCCCATAAAATTAGAGATGGAATAACACCATGTTTTATATGCTGTGTTAAATATCCATTTTTACCAACTAGGTGTTGTTGACTAATGTAATCTTCGAGCGATTTAGGTCTTATGCGTTCAGCTAACGGTTCATTCATTGTATAAAAGTACTAGAAATTGGTTAAATTTGTTTGTGAACTGCCAATATTTCCAAATTTTAAATTAGGAATTATTTTTGTTTAGGTTAGGTATGGATGATTCTAAAACTTTTAAATATTCACGAGGTACTATCGTAATTCCCTTTATGGCTGTTTTTTCGATATGGTTGGTATTTTGGGTAGAAATGAAGTTTGGCTTAAACTTTACCAGGTATGGTATTTTACCTCAGTATTTATCAGGTTTAAAAGGTGTTTTATTTTCACCATTCATACACAGTTCAACTTCACATTTAATAAACAACTCAATACCCTTAGCTGTACTTCTATGGAGTTTATTCTTTTTTTATAGGGAATTAGCTTTTAAAACGCTAGCCTTTGGTTTTTTACTCACTGGATTACTTACATGGTCGTTTGCTAGAGAGTCTTATCATATTGGTGCTAGTGGGGTAGTGTATATGCTATTTAGTTTTGTATTCTTTAGTGGTTTGATAAGAAAGCATTATAGATTAGTGGCACTTTCGTTAGCAGTAGTCTTTTTGTACGGAGGAATGATTTGGTATGTATTTCCTATAAAGACTGGAATGTCATGGGAGGGACATTTATCCGGGTTTATTGTTGGTTTGGTTTTGGCAATAATGTATAGAAGAAAAGGTCCTCAAAAAAAAGAATTTGTATTTACACAAACCAAATTCGATTTAATGTTTGACGAAAATGGGAATTACAATCCAGAGGTTTTGGTGGACGAGGAATCTGAAGAAAAATTATAATCGTTGTCTCAGGGCTTCATATAAAAAGGCGCCACAAGCAACGGAGACGTTTAATGACTCAATAGTACCTAGTAGTGGTAATTTTGCCTTAGCGTCTACCATTTTTAATATAGAGGGGTTAACACCTCTATGTTCAGAACCCATAATAATGGCCGTAGGTTGATTAAAATTAACATCGTATAAAGTGTCGTCTGTTTTTTCTGTAGCAGCAACTAGTTTTATGTCTAATGCTTGCAATAAGAATAGTGCATCTTTTAAATGGTCAACACGACAAATAGGAACTTTAAAAGCTGCTCCAGCCGAGGTTTTAATTGCGTCTGCATTTAAAGGAGCACTTCCTTGATTTTGGACAACAATAGCGTCAACGCCCGTACACTCTGCCGTACGAATTATTGCGCCAAAATTTCGAACATCAGTAATTTGGTCGAGTAGGAGAATAAGTGGTGTTTTGTCAGTTGTAGATATTCCTTCTAAAACAGTTTCTAAATCATGAAAATCTATAGGAGAAATAGTTGCGGCAACTCCTTGGTGATTACTGTTTTTAGATAAGTGATTTAATTTTTCTACAGGAACGTGACTTGTGGCAATACTATGCTTTTTGATTAGCGAATTTAATTCAGAAAAAAGATTGCCTGTTAATCCTTTTTGTAAATATACTTTTTGAATAGTAGCACCAGAATTAATAGCTTCAATAATTGCCCTAATTCCAAAAATTTTCGATGATTTATTTTCCATGTTGCAAAGGTAGTTAAAATAAAAAACCACCAAACATATGTTTGGTGGTTTTATTATAAATAGAAAAATCTATTGTATTAGTCGGCTATGGTAAAAGGAAGTGTTCCTTCAGCACCAAAATCTCCTGGCATTGTAGCTACTACTGTTCCTTTATAAGAAACAGAAACACTACCTAAATTAGGCCAAGTTAATCCATCACCGTAAGAGTCATAAACTGTTAAAGTGTAATCTCCATTTGCTAAACAAACTTCTACACTAGCGGTAGCAGTACCGTCAGACCAAGATCCTCCAGAAGCAAGTATTGTATTAGAAGAATTCTTGATGTCCCAAGTAGTCTCACTTGCATATCCGTCAAAGACGAAATCAATTGAAGCAGGGAAATCACAGATTTTTTCAATATTTAGAGCAACACTTTCTCCAATATATGAACCTTCTTGGTAAACCATATCAATTATAAGTGAAGCAGCAGCTCCAAAATTAACATCTGAAATTTGAACTACTAATTCTCCAACATTAGAGTTAGCCGGAATAGTCACGCTTTCTGGTAACGAATAAGCGGCTGGGTCTAACGTAGAATCTTCAGAGGCAGATACCATAATAGTTCTGTCGCTACCGGTTTCTTGAGAACTAAAAACTTTAATAGTTACAGATTCCGTAGTCCCAACGAAAAGAGGAACATCAATCGAAGATGCTTCAAAACTTACATAGTTAAATTCACCTGTTCCATATTCATTATCTTCACAACTAGTCGTTAAAACTAGCGATAACATTAATAATAAGATATATTTTAAACCTTTCATAATATTTTAGTTTTGAGAATCAATAAATGGGTTATTTTGAATTTCTGATTCAGGAATTTCAAACGTTAAACGTTCGTCATCATGAGAAATTGTTTCACCAACTAAAGATAAGTGGTTATCTCCTCTTGTAGTCGTTTCCTTATTTCTCTTTAAGGCTAAATATGCTTTACCTTCACCCCAAAGTTCAATTCTAGTTTGTAAATAGATCTCGTCCAATAATGCTTGTCCAGATAATGCATCTACATAACTAGCATCAGGTACTCTTTGATTTAACAAAGTTTTAAGACTCGCTTTTGCTGTTGCTTCGTCACCACTTCTTGCAGCAGTTTCAGCATTTAATAAATAAATTTCAGCAATTCTCATATAAACGTAATCTGCTTTTACTTGAGTACTTGCTCCGTAACGAATTCTGTCAGCATCATAGAATTTTCCAATAGGAAGTAATTCAAATGCAGCATCATAAAATTGTCCTTTTCTTACATCGTCAGCCGGAATGGCAGCATATAAATCAGAATCAATTGATTTTGCATCACCGAAAGCAGCATAACTATAAGAGAAGTAGTCAATTTGACCCCACCAAGAAACAAGTCCTAAACCTGTATCAGCGTTCAAATCAACTCCCCACATCCATCCAGGAGTGTTTACATCATTAAATCCACCTAAAACCTCGTCAGCATTCATTAACGTATAGTTATTTGAACCTATAATTTGACCAGTTAATTTAGCAGCTTCTGCATCATTACCCATAGTTGCATGTACATATGCTAAAATAGCTTTAGCAACTGATTGATTTATCTCTGATTTGTTAGCTCTATTAAATCCATTTAATAATGTATTAGCATCATTTAAATCCGAAAGAATTAAAGCATAAATTTCAGAAGCAGGAACTTTAGGTCCATTTTGATCTAATAAGTCATCGTACAAAGGTAAAATTTCTTGTGATGGATTATAACTGTTCTGGAAATATTGAGCCAAGTAATAATAAGAGTGCGCTCTAATTGCTTTTGCTTGCCCCATTAAATACTTGTTTTCTTCTAATTCAGGAATAGAAGCCTGACCACCTAAAGCATCAATTACTGTATTTGCAGATCTGATGATTCTGTAGTAATAACGCCAAACTTGATAGTTGTCCAAAAATGTATAATCTGTTGTCGCTTGTAATTCAGTAATACTTGCTCTATACCATCCGTAAGTACTTACAGATAAAGCCATATCTCCAGATAACATATCTCCAAATATGTCGTATGCTCTCTGTCCAAAATCGTCATGACCACCTGTACCACCTGTACCTGTCTCAATCATTAATGAGTAGATACCCGTCATTGTACCCTTAACTACATCAGGATTTTTTGATGCTGCCTCTCCAATCTGTTGAGTTGTAATAAACTCTGAAGGCTCTTTTTCTAAGAATTCTTCATCACAACTATACATAAACAGTGTTAAAGCTGCAACGGTTGTTAATTTAAATATATTTTTCATTTTGTTCTTTTTAAAATTTAACTCTTGCTCCTACAGTAAAAGTAGTTAATGGTGCATATAATCTACGTCCTGAACTACCTGTCTCACTTGTTGTCGGATTAAATCCTTTTCTCTTACTGCTCATGATTAAGTTATCTCCAGAAACCCAAAGGTTAATTAAAGAGATTCCTGTTTTACTTAGGTACTGTGAAGGAATTGTATATCCAATAATTGCATTGTTTAATGCAAAATAATCTGTACTTGTTAAGAATCTTGTAGATGAAGAAGTAGCATTTTGATCAATACCATCTGCTAAACGAGGAACGTTAGTAACGTCTCCTGGGTTTTGCCATCTATTAGCGATATCTTTATGGAAGTTGTTTCCAACAGCACCAAATCTATCAGCCATTAATTCTCCGTATTGATTATCACGGGCCCAACCTCCATAACTATAAGTAAATTGAGTTGAGAAGTTAAATCCTTTAAAAATACCTCCTATACGCGCTGCACCCCTTAGTTTCGGAATACCTGATTTACCGATATATTTTTCAGTAGCATCAGCATACGTTTTAGTTACTTGTTTAGCAACAACTGCATCAGGATTGTCATTTAAATAAGGTGTCATTGATAAGATTTCATCCTCACCATTATCTAAGATTCCATTTCCGTTAGCATCATTAAAATACTGGAACCACATTGGTGCTCCATCAGCTGGATCAACTCCGGCCCATTCACGTAAATAGAAATCGTAAATTGAACTTCCCTTTGAGTATGCATAATCACCAGCAGAAGTATCTAGAATTCTAGGCTCTCCTGTTGAAGGCTCTAAAGGCATAGTTACAATTTCGTTGTTGATAACCTCACCATTAACAGAAACGTCTAATTTGAAGTCTTCTTTGTCAATAATATGACCTGTTAAGTCGAATTCGATACCTTGGTTTCTTAATTCTCCGTCGTTTACAGTAATAATTGCAATACCTTGAGAAGGACCAACTCTACGGTCAAAAATTAAGTTGTCAGTTAATTTATTATAGTAGTCAATACCACCATCTAAGAAATTACCTAAAGTAAACTCAACTCCTAATTGAGCCATGTTTGAAGTCTCCCATGTTAAATCTGGGTTTCCATTCGTGTTTGGAGAAATTGAAATCCCTCCTAAGAAACTAGAATTGAAAGTATCGTACCCAGAGTAGTAGCCTACACCAGCTTGATCTCCAGTAATACCATAAGAAGCTTTAACTTTTAAATAAGAAATTAAATTGCTGTTAAAGAAATCCTCATTTGTTGCTACCCAAGCACCACCAATAGAACCAAAAGTACCCCATTTTTCATTTACGAATCTTGAAGAACCATCTCTACGAACAGATCCTGTAACATAATATTTCTTGTCAAAGTCATAATTAACTTGTCCAAAATAAGACTCAATAGACGCTCCTTCTGAGTATCCAGTTGCTGGACTGATGTTTACAACGAAGTTGTCCAACTCAAGAAGACCTGGAACAACAGCAGTACCTTTAAATTGAGTAGATTGCTTTAAAGTAAACTCATTACTTTCATGAGCGGCTAAAACTTCTACAGTATGGTTACCCCATTGATTGTTGTAACGTAACAATTGTAAGAAGTTTTGAGTTAATCTCTCTACATCATCCGTAAATAAACTTCCTTTATTAGATATTCCAGTTCCATAAAACGGGTTCCTGTAACTCTTTGCTCTATTCATTGAGTATTGAACACCATATCTTGCTTCCAATTTTAAATTTTCAACAATTTGAATGTTCATATTAAAGTTCCCGTTAATTTCATGACGGTAAGAAGCTATATCATCATATAGAGCAGAGCCAATTGGGTTCAATCCATCTGCATTAGGTCTTGCTCTGTAACCAGAAGCAGCACCGTAATCATATTGATTTCCTCCAAAAATTGGATCTGGTACTAATTGGTAATTGTCATCACGTAGAAATACTGGGAAAATAGGTGCCATTTTATCAGCAAATTCGAATACGTTTTCTGAACCGTTAGTTTGTCCATTATTTTGGCTATCAGAATAAGCATACCCAATGTTTGAACCTACTTCTAACCAATCTTTAACTTTTGAATTTACGTTTAAACGTGTAGTATAACGATCATATTTAGTATTGATTGCATATCCTTCATCATTTAAATATCCAAAAGAAGTATAATACTTAGTTTTTTCGTTACCACCACCAATTTTCAAGTTAGCCTCATTTCTAGAAGCAGATTGAAATGCTGAATCTTTATATAATCCTGGAGTATACCTTCTAGTAACTCCTGGTCTTACTGCACGCGTAATAGGATCAATTAATTCAGCACCGTCAGCCACATTCCACATGTTGTATCCTGGGTGAACGTAGTTCGCAGTGAATAAGTTAGAGTTTGCATAATCAACTGGATCAGCTTGTCCTGTAATTACTCCTCTATTGTAAATACCATCCCAAACAGTTGCAATGTATTCTTCTGGAGAAGAAATAACATCATACCTAGCAATCATTTGCTCATTTACACCTGTTTTAACATCAATCTCAATATAATCTTCGCCTGATGTTCCGTTATCAGTTGTAATAACAATTACACCATTCGCCCCTCTCGATCCATATATAGCAGTTGCAGTTGCATCCTTTAATACGGTCATACTCTTAATATCCGAAGGGTTAATAGAGTTGATACTTCCTGTAAATGGTACACCATCAACTACGTATAATGGGTTTCTGTTACCATTAACAGATCCATAACCACGAATACGAATAGTAGAAGTAGTACCAGGTTGACCTGAAGTATTAATTACGGTAACACCCGCAACCTCACCGGCTAAAGCCTGAGAAACGTTACTTACCGACTTTCTTTCAATTGCTTCAGCTTTTACTGTTGTAGCGGTTCCAGAAAAGGATTGTTTAGTAGATGTACCATAACCAGTAACAACAACTTCGTTTAAGACATTGTTTGCTTCAGTTAATTGTACATTAATAATTCCGCTTCCAGCAGTTACCGTTTGTTCGGATGTCTCCATTCCGATAAAGCTAAATACAAGTACATCTCCTACTGACGCCGTAAGAGAATAATTTCCGTCAAAATCAGTTTCGGCACCAGTTGTGGTTCCTTTAATTAAGACACTAACCCCTGGCAAAGGTCCCGAAGCATCGGTAACATTACCAGAAATGGTTTTAGATTGTGCAAACGCAAGTTGCACGGTAAACGCTAGTAGAAGCGTTAAAATTCCATTAATCTTTGTTTTCATTATATAATTTTTTGAATTAATCAAGCCCAAAAGTCTTAATTAATACTTAATAAAACAACTTTTTAACTTAAAATATGTTAAAATAGTTAAGATTTTCTTAATCGTTTTTGATTATTATTCAATAAAAAATGGTTTAAAAAATTATTATTTATTGTAATGTGTGAAATGATAGATATATGATAATTATTTAGTTCGAAGAATATAAAAGTGTAAAATGCGCTAATTTTGCATAAAAAAAAGAGGTGAATTTATTCACCTCTTTTTAATTTTAATCTGAGATTAGTATTAATTCACGTCCCAGAATAATTTAGTTTCAGCGGCATCTCCTCCAATAGCAGAAGCAGCATCGTTATAATTTGTAGCGTTCAATGTTTGCTCTACAATAGGGTAGGTGTATCTATTAGGGAATCCTGATACGGCTTCAGTAGGTACAGCTAACAAAGGATAATCTAACATTCTCTTACTTACCCAAGACTCGAGACCTCTATTAAATAGGGCTACCCACTTTTGGTTACCAATTGCCTCTTTCCATGGCAATGCAGCCGTGCTGTTGGCCACGACTGTTGCATAATCTACATCTGGTCTTGCCAAGAATGTTGCAATGTCGGTTGCAGAACCACCCCAATTTTCCATGGAAGCGGTAATACCTGCTGCATGATGATTTGCAGGAGTATCTCCTGTGTTATAACCTCTTGCAGCAGCTTCAGCCAATAAAAATTGAACTTCTGCATAGTCCATCATAACTCCGTTGGCTGTTGCTCCAACAACCTGTTCTGATAAATGTGAATGTGCACTATAAGTAGATGGTGAACCAATTTCACCTCCAACATATGCTCCGTTCACCATTGTAAACCATAATGGTCTTCTTGGGTCTTCAGTGGCATTCATAAAATCAATAATAGTTTTACCGGCTACAAAATCATTACGTCCACTTAAAACGACATTTGCGTGCACAGGGTTTGTGTTTGGTTGTGATGATAAATAGGTAAAATTAGCATTATCATCATTACTCATTAAAACGCCTGGTACAGCTGCTTCAACCGTCGATTGTGCTAACGCATTATCAACATCAGCCATTAATAGTCCCATTCTTAATTTTAATGAATTTGAGAACTTTAACCATAAGGCAACATCTCCACCATATATATTATCTGCAACTCCAAAACTTCCGTTTGCTGTATCTAAACCATTGATAGCAGTATTTAATCTGTTAATTAAATCTCTATAAATCGTTTCAGCATCATCATATTTTGGTGTTAAAATATCAATATTCACGGCTTCTGTATAGGGTACATCTCCAAAAATTTCGACTTGCATAGCATAAGCATAAACAGTTAATACTTCAATAATCATTAATTTATTATTGGTATTTAATGCTTCTGCATCAGAGTAAGTAGTTTCTGAGATTACTTTTTGTGATTCTTTTAAATCTCTTAAAACTTCTCTATATCCAATACTCCATTGTTGCTCCGGAATTGTTCTAGTAACCTGATCGTAGTTACTTTCATCTGTGTATGTAGATTCTTGTAAGTATTGCATCCATAACTTTGTATTGTTATTGTTTACATTTAAATCTACTACTTGGTCTACCAACGATTTTTGAGCAGCGGTAAATAACGATTCGCCCGCTACAAACGATGGGTTTTTAGTATTATCATTTAGGCCGTCTAAGTTGTCAGAGCAAGAAACTATAAGTAATGCTCCGAAGGCCAGTGCTATAAATTTTTTCATTTTTTTCATTTTTAAAATTGTAACTTAAGGTTTGCTCCAAAGTCTCTAGTCGATGGTAAAGAACCAACACTGTATCCTTGCAAATTACCTGCACCTAAACCAGATTCAGGATCGGCATGAGGTAAACTCTTATCAATTATCCAAATGTTAGAACCTACTGCGCTTATACTCACTCCTGTTAAGAAAGTTTTATCCAATATTTCAGAAGGAAGTGTGTATGTAAATGCGATTTCTCTAAGTTTTACATATCCTGCGTCATAAGAGAATGCTTTATCTGGTAAGCCTCTTCTATACCCGAAGGCACCAAATCTATCTGCTCTAATTCTAGTTTCGTTTGTAGAGCCATCAGGGTTTACACCAGTATTAATAAATCCACCACTATCGGCTCCGTAGTTTCCAGGAGTTCCTGTAATTGGATTTCTAACTGGGTTTCCTAAATCATTGGTGAATGCCGTTTCTTCAGGCAATCCTGTTGCTAAACCATAATATTGATCTAAAGACCAAATTTCTCCACCTTTCTTTATATCAATTAAAAAGCTTAATGCAAAGTTTTTATATGAGAAACTATTACTTATACCCATTTGCCAATCAGGATTTGCATCTCCTATTACATTGTCTGAAGTCGAAGTTTTAAGATATTGACCACTATCCGGATCAATTAATCTTTCACTTGCTTTTGGATTGTCCGGATTTAAATAAGTATAATCTGTACCATATATAACACCATAAGGTTGACCAACTTGTGCATTTATAGTAACACCACCTTGGAACGATCCTAATTGTAAAGTTTCTAAGCCTTCAGCAAGAGACAATACTTCGTTCTCGTTTTTAGACCAGTTTACATTTATATTCCAGCTAAAATCTTCGGTTTTAATTGGAGTACCAAAAGCCGAAATTTCAAATCCATTGTTTTCAATTTCTCCTGCGTTAACAATCTTGTATAAGAAACCAGTCGCTTCCGAAAGTCTTACAGGTGTAATTTGATCTATGGAATTTGATTTGTAATATGCAAAGTCAAATCCAAGTCTTCTTTGTAAAAATGACATTTCCAATCCAACTTCGTAACTTTTAGTAGTTTCGTTTTTAAGATCTGGATTGTTCTTAGTATTTGATACCGTAGCACTTGGTGCACCAATTGGAATGTTAATATTATAGGTGTCGTCTAATAAATTAGGTCCTCTTCTTGCAGATCCAACTTCAGCGTAGTTTGCTCTAAACTTTCCAAAGCTTAACCAATCAGCATCAATAAAGTTACTAAAGATGATTCCCGTTGAAACACCAGGATAATAAAAGGTATCGTTATCTTCTGGTAACATAGATGCTTTATCTCGTCTTATTGTTGCATCTAAGAAATAGGTGTTTTTAAACCCGAATGATGCACTCGCATAAATTCCATCAACTCCATTTTTCCAAACAGTTTCGATTGGTAATGGTAGCGGTCCAGCACTATTTTGAAGTGCATAAATTCCAGGTACAGCCAAGCCACCACTTGTAGAACTATAAAGACTGCTGAAATTTACCCTATTTATGTTTGTACCTAAAATAGCCTTAAGATTTAAATCATCTGTAAGATCTTTATCTACATTTAACATTAAATCATAGTTGGTTTCAGAACTGGTAATGTCTTTTCTTGCATATCCAGAACCTTGAACGTTTCTTTGAATACTACCATCTCCTCCAGCAGTTCCAATTCCAAATCTTGAAGGCACAGATCCAACGGCTCTGCGTTCTTCTTGAATTTCACTGTACGTATCGGTTGCAACACGCCCCATAACATTTAACCAATCGGTTATTTCATATGTCAAAGCAATATTTCCAATAAAACGATCTCTTTTGTCGTTTTGATAGTTTTCATAACGTGTCCAGTATGGGTTGTCCCAATAAATTGGATTTAAGTCATCTACATATGTTGGATTCCATGTTACGTTTCTACCAGTTTGAAAATAGATGTCTCTTTGTTGTTTGATGTCAACATTTGTTTGCCACCATTGTTTAAATCCACCAACTAAGTTATCATTGTAACCGGTTGAGTTTCTACCCAATCCTTTTGTATTAATGTAATTTGCAAAAGACGAAACGGTCATTTTTTCGTTGATGGTGTAGTTTGCACCCATAGAAAAATTATGCTTCTTTAAAGAACTATTAGGTAATAAACCAGATTGATCGAAGTTTGTGTAATTTAATCTAAAGGATCCTTTATCACTTCCTCTGTCTAGTGAAATTGAATTTGTGAAAGTTGTAGGAGTTTCAAAAAATTCTAAAGGTCCGTTCTTCGCATTTACCCAAGGAGTTCTCTGGCCAAAATTAGGATTGGCAGGATCAAAAGCATCCCATTGATAAACAAATAGATTTGGGTCAAATGCGGGGCCATATGAAGCATCTTCACCAAGACCAGCTACTAGATCACCTGTGCCGTCACCATCAATATCTTCTACATACCATTGGTTTCCTGGTCCGTCGTAATAGGGGCCATAACCGGCACCATATTGATCTTGGTACTTTACAAATGTAGATTCATCAACCACACCAAAGGTAAAGCCTGAATTTACGGTTATTCCAAACCCTTCCGCTTTTTTACCTTTTTTGGTGGTAATCATAATAACTCCATTGGCTGCTCTTGATCCGTATAGGGCAGAGGCAGCAGCACCTTTTAGTACATTAATAGATTCAATGTCTTCAGGATTGATGTCAGAAGCAGCATTACCATAATCGTAGCTGTTTCCTCCTCCTTGCTCTTGACTTCTGTTATTTGTATTTGTGTTACTGATAGGAACTCCATCAATTACAAATAACGCTTGGTTGTCTCCTCCAAGAGAAGTGTTACCTCTAATAATAACATTTGTAGAACCACCCATATTGGTGTTTTGTTGAATGTTAATACCAGAAACACGTCCAGAGAGTCCATTTACAAAATTGTCAGTTTGAACATTTGTAAGATCTTCACCTGATACTTCTTGTGTTGAATACCCTAATGATTTTTTGTCTCTTGAAATACCCAATGCAGTTACAACAACTTCATCTAGCAAAGTTCCAACAACCATTGTAACATTAAGAATATTTGAATCTCCAACGGTTTGTTCTAGAGTCTCCATTCCTACAAAACTAAATTGAAGCACGTCTCCTACACTTGCTTCTAGACTATAGTTTCCATCAAAATCTGTTTCGGTACCCGTTGTTGTACCTTTAATTAAAACACTAACTCCGGGTAATGGACCCGAATCGTCAGTGACTGTTCCTGTAACAGTTTTAGTTTGTGCAAAAGTTAGGTGCACGACAAACGCCATTAACAGCGTTAAAATTCCTTTTAACCTTGTTTTCATTGTATAATTATTTTAGTTAATCCAAGACCAAAATTGATAAATTATACTATGTAAAAAAAAACTTTAACATAAATAAGCTTAATAAAGTTAAATTTTAACGCTTTTTAATTAGA
>CAJXHW010000018.1 GCA_913054565.1 uncultured Kordia sp.
ACAAGAAAACAAACTCACAACAGCAAGAATTAATACAATACTTTTAATTATTCTATTCATCATACTCATATTTTGCACGCAAGATACAATTTTATCTTATTTTTGTTTTTATTTTAACATTGATTTTAGAGAAAATGAGAGTTGATAAATATTTATGGTGTATCCGTTATTTCAAAACAAGGAGTTTAGCTACAGAAGCATGTAAGAAAGGGCATGTTAGAATTAACGACTGCCAAGTAAAGCCTGCTCGCGAAGTTTATGCAACCGATAAAATTACTGTTAGAAAAAACCAAATAAATTATATTATTCAAGTTACAGACATTCCAGACAATAGAGTTGGCGCAAAATTAGTTGATATATACAGAAAAGACTTAACTCCTAAGGAAGCCTTTGACCATTTAGAACTTGTGAAATACTCAAAAGATTATTATCGCAAAAAAGGTGCAGGAAGACCAACAAAAAAAGATAGAAGAGATATTGATGGTTATACCTATGAAGAAGAATAATTTATGTAATTTTGATAGCATTTTAGTTAAATTCAATTAAAAAATAATGAAAACAGAAAATAATATCATTCTTACAAATACTCAAATACACCATAAAATTAGACGTATCGCATTACAAATACTTGAAAGTAATGTTGATGAAAAAGAAATTGTATTGGCGGGTATTTCTAAAAACGGCTTTCTGATTGCAGAAAAATTACAAAAAATAATTGCTGATTATTCTGATGTCAATATTATACTTTGTGAAGTTTTTATTAATAAAAAAGAATTATTAACTGATATAAAACTATCAATATCTACTGAAGAGTATTTTAACAAATCAGTAGTTTTAGTAGATGATGTTCTACATTCTGGTGCAACACTGATATATGGTGTTAAACATTTTTTAAACGTACCATTAAAGCAATTGAAAACTGCTGTACTTATTAATAGAAACCATAAAAAATATCCTATAAAAGCAGATTTTAAAGGGTTATCTCTTTCTACTTCAATAAATGAACATGTTGAAATAGTGTTTGACAACACTAATAAAGCTACAGCTGTATTAGTATAAATACTTCACTATAAGTTCTATAGTCTCTTTTGGTGTTAAAACATCAATATCTAATGTATGCCTAGCTAATTGATAATATCTTTGACGTTCAAATAAATGAATTGCTATAAACTCATGCAATGCTTTTTTGGTATCTAAATGACTAATCATAGGCCTTTGAGATTTTTCATCAAATAACCTATTAGCTAAATTTAACGGCGTTAGTTTTAAATAAAAAGACACAATACTATTGGTATTTAAAAGCTCCATATTATTTGCATAACAAGGTGTCCCGCCTCCTAAGGACAGTACAATGCTTTTATTTTGAATAAGTAGCTCTTTTATATAATTATGTTCAACCTTTCTGAAATAGATTTCCCCTTTAAGTTTGAAAATTTCTGAAACACTACACCCTTCTTTTATTTCTATATAAGCATCTAAATCCACAAAATCAAAACCTAAAACCAAAGCCAACTGTTGCCCAATTGTCGATTTACCTGCTCCCATATAGCCCAACAAAGTAATTATCATAGTGTATTAATTGCTCTTAATTAACTGGTTACAAATATCTAGAAAAAAAATCAAAAAAATATCAAAAAAAAGGCTTGATAAATTAATTAATCCTCTTATATTTGCACCCGCAATCACGAATATGTTTGTATGATCTGGTAGCTCAGTTGGTAGAGCATCTCCCTTTTAAGGAGAGGGTCCTGGGTTCGAGCCCCAGCCAGATCACAAAAAGTTAAGCCTCTGCTTAACTTTTTTTGTTTGTATTTATGCGCACGTGGCGGAATTGGTAGACGCGCTAGCTTGAGGGGTTAGTGGAGGAAACTCCGTGGAAGTTCGAGTCTTCTCGTGCGCACGTAATTAATCCTTGTTTTCCTTATTTAATAGGGGTTTCAAGGATTTTTAGCTTTGCCACTCCCCTAAAAACACCCCTAAAATTATTAAGTGTATCTATTTAATTCGAATTGAACTTAATAAGATTCAATCCCTGTTTCTTAAAGATTCAATACGTTCTTTAAACGATTCAATCTGTAACCTAAGCTCCAGAATTTTCAAATCATTCTGCAATTTAGCTAATCTATTAGAATCATGTTCTAAGCTAATTGCATGTTTTTTAAGAGTTATCTGGTCTTGAATATCTAGTTTATTTGCCATACTGTTTGTTTGCTTTTAAAATCGCTTAAATGATGTGATATAGGAGTATTGTGATGAATTGCATGTTAGCCAATAGGTGTGATAGTGAATTTCCAAGATATATGAAAGGCATAATACGAGTACTATTCAACAGTTGTGAACTTTTATGTAAGAAGGTTCTCATAATTATTGAGTTAGCCTAGTTTCGCTAAGGAGGTACTCCCCTAAAAAGAGCTGGTCTAGTTGGTTGTTATTACATAGCCAAAGCAGTTCGGTTCTTAGTGATTCATCGCTTATATCGGCATTTTCCTCGTATTGAGTTTTTACGTAATAGATTAATAATTGTTTTGTTAATGGCGTGTAGTGTAGTTCGATGTTTTCGATAGTCATTTCCATAGTTTAGTTTTTATTTTGGTATTTGTTATTGAATTCCGTGATTAGTGAAACATGTATTCTCCAGCTATTTCTTTTTTTAAAGAGTAAATCTGGTGAGTCCTTATATTTTTCTTTGAGTTCCTTGATTCGGTATCTAAAAGTGCGTTCGCTGATACCAGTAAGTTTTAAAATCTCAGCAAATTTGTAATGTGTTTTCTGCTTCATAGTAGTCTTTTATTATAAATATGCAGCTGCAATTGTAAAAGACCATTTTCTCACAAAATTTATATCATTTTATGAGATAATAAATCTATATTTAGATTCTCAAAATTTTCACAGTATGAATCGTATTAAAGAAGTATTACATGAAAAAGGTATGAAGCAATCTTTACTTGCTGAAAGACTGGGTAAAAGCTATAATATGGTTAATAGTTATGCAGCTAATCGAAGACAACCTCGTATTGAAGTATTATTTCAAATAGCAGAACTTTTAAACATTAGCGTGAAAGATTTACTTATTGATAACAAAAAAACTGCTAAATGAAATTAATCAACAATCAAGACACCTTATTAATCGATGAGGTTAAAAATTTAATTAATGAAAAATCTAAAGTCTATATAAGTTGTAACTTTTTTACTGCTTTTGCTGTTTTTGAATTAATTGAAATATTAAAAAAATCTAGTCAAGTAAATATACTATTAGACCTCAAAACTGAAGGAGACTTCAAGTTTATACAGAACGATGCTGAACAAAAACTAAACTTAGCTCTAGATAGAAAGTATAAAATAAACCAAGTTATTGGTTTAATTGAAGATAAAATCCAGTTCAGAAAAGGAAGCACTGCAAACCAGAATATACTTATTATCGAAAATGAGGATAGTTCAACTTGTTTTACGTTAACGCCCTTAAATTTAGATTCTGTTAGTTTAGGTGTACTACCTTCTCAATTTCCAGTCCTTATAAATTCATTGGAGGATACAAATAATACGTATTTAACACTATTTAGAAATTCATGGGAAAATAGTAGTCAATCGTTAAACGATATTGTAGTTGAGGAACTTGAAAAAGGTACTTCAAACTTTACAGGAGAAGCAATTTATAAATATTGTATTCGTGAAATATTCCACTATTCTACTATTAACGAAAGAGCAGATGAAAAGCTTGAAAAGGTAGGTTTCAAAGACTCTAAAATATGGAGTTTACTGTACAATTTCCAAAAGGATGCTGTAATTGGTGCAATTGAAAAAATAGAAACTTACGGAGGCTGTGTGATAGCCGATAGTGTTGGATTAGGTAAGACTTTTGAAGCTTTAGGTGTAATTAAGTATTACCAATTAAGAAATAGTAGAATTTTAGTTCTAGCACCTAAAAAACTTAGAGAAAACTGGACGGTTTATACTTTAAATGATAAAAGAAATATTTTATCCGAAGACAGGTTAAACTACAATATACTTAACCATACAGATTTATCTAGGGTACGTGGAAAATCTGGAGATATAGATTTAGAAACTATAAATTGGGGGAATTACGATTTAGTAGTCATTGATGAGTCACATAACTTTAGAAACAACCCTACCAAAAAGGGAATGACTCGATATAAGCGTTTAATGAACGATGTTATTAAGTCAAATATTAGAACCAAAGTTTTAATGTTATCTGCTACGCCTGTAAATAATAAAATGAATGACCTTAAAAATCAAATAGCGTTTATTACAGAAGGTGATGATGCAGCTTTTGCTTCACATGGTATAAATAGTGTTGCTCAAGTAATGAAAGATTCTCAACGTAGATTTACCAATTGGTTTAGGGATGGCGACCCAGATGATTTGAATGTTAATGAGTTAATGCAGCATTTAGATGGTGCTTATTTCAGAATTCTGGATATGCTAACCATTGCGAGGTCTAGAAAACATATTGAAAAATATTACGACACTACAGATATTGGAAAGTTTCCAAATCGCTTAACACCAATTACGGTACATCCAGAAATTGATACAAAAAACCAGTTTAAGGATATTGGACAAATTTATGATGAAATAAGCACGTTAACGCTCGCTTCTTATACCCCTCTAGGTTACGTAAGGTCAGATAAACGAGATTATTACGAAGATAAATACGATATGCAAACTCATACAGGTAGCGTATTCAAGCAAGTGGATAGAGAGCAAAGTTTAATATACTTAATGCGTGTTAATCTTTTGAAACGTTTAGAAAGTTCTATCTACTCTTTTAAGCTTACTGTAGAAAAACTTATTGGTTTAGTCAATTCTAACTTACAACAGTTAGAAGAGCATCAAAATGGGAATATCGATTTAGATACTAACATAACTGATATTGACATCGATGATACCGAGTTGGAAGACTTACTTATTGGAGGTAAAACCAAAGTACTCATTCAAGATATTGATGGCATACGTTGGAAACAAGATTTAAAGCAAGATAAAGCCGTTTTAACAAGTTTATTGGCAAGCATTAAGTTAATAGATGTAGAACGTGATGCGAAGCTTTTAAAGCTCAAAAACCTTATAAATAGTAAAATAGAAAATCCATTAAACGGAGACAACAAAAAGGTTATTGTATTTACGGCTTTTGCTGATACTGCAAACTACCTTTATAGAGAATTAAAAGATTGGTTGAAAACCGAAAAAGGCTTAAATACGGCATTGGTAACGGGTTCTGGTCAAAACAAAACCAATATGAAGGATTGTAGAAACGACCTCAACTCCATCCTAACACATTTTTCACCGCTATCAAAAAAACGTAAAGATATTTACCCAGAGGCAACCAGTGAAATAGATATTTTATTTTGTACCGATTGTATTTCAGAAGGTCAAAATTTACAAGATTGTGATTATCTAGTTAATTACGATATTCACTGGAATCCAGTTCGTATTATTCAACGTTTCGGGCGTATAGACCGTATTGGTTCTATTAATGAGCAAATTCAACTGGTTAACTTCTTCCCTAGTATGGAGCTTGATAGTTTTATCGATTTGGTAGCCAAAGTAAAAGGACGTATGGTTATGCTAGATGTTTCTGCTACTGGTGAAGACAACGTAATTTCCAGAGACAGTCGTGAAATGCAAGATTTAGATTATCGTAAACGCCAATTAAAACAGCTACAAGACCAAGTTCTAGATTTAGAAGATATTAACGGAAATATTTCTATTACCGATATGACCTTCAACGATTTTAAAATCGATTTAGAAAAAAGTACAGATGCACAGATAGAAGCCTTAGACAAAATACCTCCAGCCTCTTATGCTATCGTAAAATCTAATTTACCTAGTGTAAAAGAAGGTGTAATCTTTTGTTTAAAGGATACGAGTAACGATATAACTGAAAAGCTTAAAAACAACATTTTATATCCTTATTTCCTAGTATATGTAAGTCTAGATGGTGAAGAAACTGTAACAGCAGCGCAAACCAAAGTAGCTTTAGATTATTTCAGAAAGTTATGTATGGGTAACGATAAAGTATTACCAGATTTAGTTGCTGAGTTTGACAAAGAAACCAAAGCCACTAAAAAAATGGAGGCTTACACCAAACTACTAAAAGCATCTTTAAAAGGTGTAGTTGGTGTGCAAGAGGAAGTTGGCTTAGATATGTTAGCGACTCGTGGAGCTGTAAACTTGCTAAACAAAAACATGAGCAATGATGAAGAGCTGGAGCTAGTCAGTTATTTAATTATCAAGTAAATGACTCATCTATTTAACCACATATTTAAAGTGCCAGAGCGTTGTCTTGTAGGGCAGCGTTTAACCAAAGCGTTTTTTCAGCGAAATTTTAGCTTAACCAGTGCCGAAAAAAAAGTATTAAATACGGCTATTGAGCAAATGGAAATACTGGCTCAAGTGAATCTAGAAAAAAGCAATATCCAAGCTGTATCTAACGAAACCGACAGCTATGAAAATATACTATACATTCGCTGTACGGTTCAAGACAACCAACTGGAAACAGTTGCAGATAAATGTATTCAAATCATACAAAAATACATTGCGCATCAAGTGGTATTAATTCTTGAGGACAGCAATGATTTTATAATTAATGTAGCCGAAAAACGCATTAACCAAGTAGATAAAAATAAGCTGGTAGTTAATAGTATATTCAATACTACAAGTATATCCAAACTATATAAAAACGATACAACAGAGGCGTTTTTTAAAGCTTTGGATTTTAATGGGCTGGATAAAACCAACCTCGAAACCACTTATAAAAGCTATATCCAAGCTGTAGTCCAGTTTCAAGTGGCGCATACTACAGGAACGTTTAGCAAACGTACCCAAAAACGTACCCAAGAAGACATGGCTAATTTGGAAACCATAGAAGCTATGGAAACCGAAATAACAAGCCTAAAAAGCCAGTTAAGTAAAGAAAAACAACTCAATAATAAAGTCGTTTTAAATGTAGCCATACATAAAAAGCGACAAGAGATAGAACGCATTAAAAACAAACTCACCATAATATGAGCATAGAACACATACATCAAGGCGATACCCTAACCCAGAGCAAAGATTTGGTTGCCGAAAACATAGAAAAACTAAAAGAACTATTTCCAGAAATTGTCACCGAAGGCAAAATTGACTTTAACGTATTACAAGACGTTTTAGGTGAGGATATAGAAGAAAGTGACGAATACTACCGTTTTACATGGGCTGGTAAAGCACAAGCCAGACGAGAAGCTCACAAACCAAGTACAGGGACGCTACGTCCAGCAAAAGAAGAGAGTGTAGATTGGGATACTACAGGAAATTTATACATTGAAGGTGATAACCTTGAAGTATTAAAACTACTGCAAAAATCTTATGCTGGTAAAGTAAAAATGATTTACATAGACCCACCTTACAACACAGGAAAAGACTTTGTATACAAAGACAATTATAAGGACAACTTAAAGAATTATCAAGAGCAAACTGGGCAAATAGATGCTGAAGGAAATAAATTAAGTACTAATAGCGATAGTGATGGACGTTACCATTCAAATTGGCTGAATATGATATATCCTCGTCTGCGTTTGGCTCGTAATTTACTGACAGATGATGGGGTGATTTTTATGAGTATTGATGATAATGAAGTCGATAACCTAAGAAAAACTGCAAATGAAGTATTTGGTGAAAATAATTTTATTGCTAAAATAATCAGAAATACTAATAGCTCTAAAAATCAGAGTCTTTTCGTTTCTGTGAGTCATGAATATTGCTTGGTTTATTCAAAATCAATTGATAATTTAAAATTAAAACATTCAGACGATAAATGGAGTGTGCCTAAAAATAATGTTGAAGAGTATATAAAAAAAGTTGGTCAACTTAAAAAAGAAGGTTTATCAGAAGATTTGATTTCTGAAGAATTAAAAATTCTTACTAAGTATCCTCGATTCCTCGATTTTACAAACTACTGGTATTTCGATGAAACAGGTTTATATAGAAAAGGTGATTTAGGAGGAGTCAAAAATGGAAATCTAGAACCTCTATATAATCCATTATTAAAAAAACATGATAATGTTCCTCCTGGAGGTTACAGATATTCGGAATCTAAGCTGGAAGAGTTGGTTGCGAAAAATAGAATTCATTTTCACACTGACGGAAGCCTTCCAACAATTAAAAGATATTTATTAGAAAATAAAGGACAACGACCAAAGTCGATAATGTCGGACGACCAAAGACCAGATTACTCACTATTAAAAGGGTTTGAAACCCCTTTTGATAATCCTAAACAAATGTCCTTTATGAAAAGGATAATTAGTATAATGGATGAGGATTCTATAGTATTAGATTTTTTCTCTGGTTCAGGAACCACTGCCCACGCAGTTTTAGAACTCAATGCTGATGACGATGGGAATAGAAAATATATCCAAGTTCAATTACCCGAACCAACAGATGAAAAAAGTGAAGCTTATAAAGCTGGCTATAAAACCATAGCCGAAATTGGTAAAGAGCGTATCCGCAGAGCCGCAAAGAAAATAGCTAATGAACATCCAGAAAAGATTAACGAATTAGATTTAGGATTCAAAGTTTTTAAGTTAGATAGCTCTAATATAAAAGGTTGGAACGGTAACCCCAACAACTTAGAAGATAGTTTGTTTGACGCAGTAAGTAACATTAAAACAGACCGTACAGAAGAAGATGTATTGTATGAAATATTATTAAAATATGGTTTAGACCTCACTTTACCAATTGAAGAAAAAACAATTGAAGGAAACAAAGTATTTAATATTGGTTTTGGTTCATTATTTATTTGTTTAGCTAATGGTATTACCAATGCAGTTGCAGAAGGTATTGGTGCTTGGAAAGAAGAATTAAGCCCAGAAATGTGCAGAGTTATCTTTAAAGATACTGGTTTCACTGATGTAGAGAAAACTAATAGCGTTCAGACTTTGAAACGATTTGGTATAACAGAAGTAAAAAGTATATAACGTATGAAAATTAAATTTGAATCTGCGTTAGACTACCAACAGGAAGCCATAAACGCCATAGTAGATATATTTCAAGGTCAAGAAGTCTGTGAGGCTAACTTTACGGTGTATTCACCAGAGTTCTTAGCTAAACAACAAAATTTTGCGTTTAACGAAATTGGGTACGGAAACCGTTTAACATTAAGTGAAGGTAAGTTGCTGGAGAATGTACAAAACATTCAATTAGCCAACGGTTTAAAACCTTCTGAACGTGCTGAGGTTAACCGAAACCATTTAGATTTCACCATTGAAATGGAAACAGGTACAGGAAAAACCTATGTGTATTTGCGTTCCATTATGGAGCTGTACCGTAAATACGGATTTTCTAAACATATCATAGTTGTACCTTCAATTCCTATTAAAGAAGGGGTTTATAAATCGTTGGAGATTACTAAAGAGCATTTCCAGCAGCTCTACGATAATATTAACTATAACTTCTTTATTTACGATAGTAGCAAACTAAACGAAGTCCGTGATTTCTCTACCAACGATGGTTTAGAAATTATGGTCATAAATATTGATGCCTTTTCTAAAAGCTTTAAAGACCCAAGTAAGGATAGCAAAACCAATATTATCCATCGATACAATGATACTCTAGGATATAAGCCTTTAGACCTCATCAAGAACACCAATCCAGTAGTGTTTATTGATGAGCCACAAAGTACCATGAGTACGCCTATTCGTAAAAAAGCAGTACAGAGTTTACATCCTTTGTCAATTATTAGATATTCGGCAACTCATAAGGAAAAAGTAAACTTAATGTATAAGCTAGATGCTATCGATGCTTATGACAGGAAACTGGTAAAACAAATTGAAATAGGCTCAGTGCAAACCGAAGGTGTAAACAATCAAGCCTACATTCGATTGATTAGTGTTAAGGTAAGCAAAGGCTATCCAGAGGCTAAAGTTGAGGTTGATGTGTTTAAAAACGGAAGTATTTCCAGAAAAACCATTACGGTTAAACAAAATTATGACCTAGAACAACTTACAGATAGAATTGAGTATGAAGGTTATATTATAAAGGATATTCATGCGGTTGCTGGTAATGAATATATTGATTTTACCAGTAAAGATGATGTGATTCGATTAGAGCAAGCCATTGGTAGTGTTGATGAAAAGCAGATAAAAACTGCTATGATATCCAAAACCATAGAAGAGCATTTAGATAAAGAATTGGTGATGAACCCTCAAGGGATTAAGGTTCTGAGTTTATTTTTTATTGATTCTGTTGGAAAGTACCGTGTGTATGATGAAGAAGGAAATGCTGAAAATGGTGAGTATGCCGAAATATTTGAAAGAGAATATTTAAAACTTATCACCAAGCCAAAATATGTGAGTTTGTTTGGTGAAATTACCGATGGAGAAAAAGATGCTTCACTAGTGCATAATGGGTATTTTTCCATAGATAAAAAATCTAAAGCCAGTAACAAGAAGGATAAATACGAATATTTTAAAGATACCAGTGGAAGTGTAAAAGCAGATGAAGACACATATAACCTCATCATGCGTGATAAAGAAATGTTATTGAGTTTTGATTCTAAACTGCGTTTTATCTTTTCACATTCGGCTTTAAAAGAAGGTTGGGATAATCCAAACGTATTTCAAATTTGTACGCTTAAAGATGCTGGGAATTCTGAAATTAGAAGACGACAAGAAATAGGAAGAGGTTTGCGTTTATGCGTGAATCAAGATGGACAACGTATTTATGGTCACGAAGTAAACACGCTTACGGTTATGGCTTCGGAATCTTATACCGATTTTGTAGATAACCTTCAAAAAGAAATTGAAAAAGATACAGGTATCCGTTTTGGGATATTGGAGTCTCATAGTTTTGCCAATGTGGTACTGGCTATTGAAGATGAAACGCCTATCTATTTAGGTCAAGAGAAATCAGAAGAACTCTTTAAACATTTATTGGCTCAAGGTTATATAGATGGTAAAGGAAAAGTTCAAGACGAATTACGTATTGACCTTAAAGAAGATAAAGTAAACTTGCCAGAAGAGATTAGTGAAAACAAACACGTTTTAAAGCAAGTATTAAGTAACTTAAAAGATGCTGCTGGAAAACTAGAGATAAAAAACCAAGACGATAAGAAGCGTGTTAAGGTTAATAAACGAGTTTTAGACAGTCCAGAGTTTAAAGAACTTTGGGAGCGTGTAAAATATAAAACAACGTTTTCTGTAGATTTTGATTCAGATAGTTTGGTTAAGGAATGTATTAACGCTTTAGACGATAGATTAAAAATCACCAGAGGAAAACTACATTATAGTAAAGCTTCGGTTTCTATTGATATTGGTGGTATTGAAGCTGAGGTAAAACCAAATAGCACCAGAACCGAAACTCTAAATGAAGAAGTAGATATGCTTCCAGATATTGTTGGTTATCTTCAAAATGAAACTCAGTTAACTAGGAAATCAATAGTTAAAATCCTCACGGGAACGACTAGGTTGAGGTACTTCAAGATAAACCCTCAAAAATTTATTGAAGGTTGTATTGATATTATTAATGAGCAGATGCGTATGCACATTATTGATGGTATCCAGTACAAGAAAATTGACAATACCGAGTATTACAGTCAAGAATTGTTTGAAAACGAAGAGCTGTTTGGATACCTAAAAAATAATCTAAAAGAAAGCACAAAGTCGCCTTACGATTATGTTGTGTACGATTCCAATGTAGAATCTACGTTAGCAAATGATTTTGAGAACAGCGATAATATTTCTGTATATGCTAAGCTTCCTAATTGGTTTAAAATTGATACACCACTAGGTACTTATAACCCAGACTGGGCTATTCTCTGGAAAGATAACAATGAAGAAAAACTATTCTTTGTGGTAGAATCTAAAGGAAGTACAGGGCTTTTCGATTTAAGACCAAAAGAACAAGGGAAAATAGATTGTGGTAAAAAACACTTCACCGCTTTAGACAGTGAAATGATAGTTGCTGCTAGTATGGATGATGTGACTAATCAAGTTTTAGTCTAATAGTTTATGAAAATAAAATCAGTAAGTATTGAAAAGTTTAGGTCAATTGAAAAAGCTCAAGTTGAGATAAGCGATTTAACCGCCTTAGTAGGTAGTAATAATGTAGGGAAATCTGGGTTGCTTAGAGCTATAAATGCATTTTTCAATTTTGATTCTGAACGAGAAAATTTTCAAAGTGGAAGCCATAATTTTTCCACAAGAGGAATTCCAAAAATTGATATCGTTTTTGATAATATTCCAAATCGACAAGCTTATCGGGATGTAAAACTTCCTAATAATCAGCTTCACGTTAGGTTAACTTTTGACTCAAGTAAGAAGTTAAAGGAAAAATATCAGTATAAAAAGAATGGAACGTATTCTGAAGTACCAAAAGAGGTTTTAACTCAAGTCTTTAAAGATGTTCAATTTGTATATATCCCGACTAATAGAGATTATAGACAAACCTTATTTGAGGAAAAGACGTTGTTGAAAGAATTATTAGATGTATATCTAAAAAAGCATACTAAAAAAAGAAACCAAATAAAACCTAAAGTTGAAGATGCTGTAAAGTATTTCAATAAAAATGCACTTCAAAAGGCTTCGGCTGAATTACAAAAGTTGTACCCTTTAAATAGTGATTTCAAAATACGAATTGATTATGATTCCAATGATATTGACTATCATATTTTATTACGAGACTTGTGTATTAAAGTTAATGATGGGGTGAATAGTTTTAAGTTGGTTGATACTGGTAGTGGTATCCAAAGTCTTGTGAATATTGCAATTTATCGACTTCTTTCTGAACTTAAGCATACAAATTTCATAATAGGTATAGAAGAGCCAGAGATTAATCTGCACCCTCAATCACAACGTGAACTGGTAACAGAATTTAGGAAAAGTGCTGTAGATGATTCTGTGCAAATTTTATTTACTTCTCATTCAGCAGTAGTAATTGACCAATTGGCTCATAACGAAATTATATCCTTTACTAAAACAAAGGATAGCAAAAGAGGTTTTAAAACTTTATTGAGACAAATACCTAATGATTTTTGGGATAGGCATGGTTTAGACTTTGATGGTTATTATCAATTTTATCAGTATCATAATAGCGAATTCTTCTTTGCTAAGTTTGTTATTATTGTTGAAGGGAAAGGTGATGTTGAGGTGGTAAAGCACTTGTTAGAAAGAGCCAAAATAGACATTAATATAGAAGGTATTAGTATCCTAGCGTTAAATGGAGTACAAGAATTAAAATATCCATTTCATTTATTGAAACATCTGAGTATACCTTATCTTATTATAGTTGATAAGGATTTCTTCCTACCTTATCTGAATGATAAGAAAAATAATAGTAGAACAAATGGTGGTTTTTTTAAATACAAGTCAGAATTTCAAAATGATAATATCGATATTATTGAATCGATTATCTCAAATGAAGGAGAACGAAATACGCTTATACATCAATTGAGTCACAACCATACATCAGCTTTAAACACTTTGGAAAAGTATAGATTTGTATGTATGCGTTATACTTTAGAAGTCGATTTGGTTGATTGTGCAAGTGCTGCAAATTTATATTATGATATGTTTCAGCTTATAGGAAATGAAAGGACTAAAAAACATCTTTTAGAAAATGTAGGAAGAGGAATTAAGAAGCCAGAAAATATAATGAAAGTATTGCGCAGTTTGGAAAATAGAAATTTGCCATATGCCTATTCCAGAATTAAATCTATTTCTAAGATGTTAA